>JAPOVX010000043.1 GCA_026707935.1 Paracoccaceae bacterium | reverse complement strand
GCTGGCGGCACAACCATGCCCTGGGACGGTCCGCTCGACCGAATCGTCGACAACCTGACCGGGCCTTTCGCCCTTGCCGTGGGCGTTCTGGGTCTCGTCGTTCTGGCCGTTCGGATTCTCTTTGGCGAGCAGTTCGGCCAGTTCGCCCGCTCCATCATCAACGTCATCATTGCCATCGCCATGATCACGGGCGGGGCAGGGCTCCTGCGGACGCTCATTCCCGGCGCCACCGGCGCCAGCTATGTCATCGAATCACCGACCGTCCCCGAGCCAGAAGAGCGGCCATGATTCCCGTGGGCCAATCCCTGCTTCTCTCCGTCGCGGCCACGATTCTGGGGGGCAGCGCCCTTGCGGCCGACCCAACCGGGCCGACATCGGCCGAAGCGGCGCAGAATTCGGTCCAGCAGGATTGGGCCGGCCATGCCGCCACTGCAGCACTCGGCGAAGACGGGCGGGTCGTGATGACATATGGCGAGGCGCCAGCGGCGCTGGTTTGTGCGCCTCTGCACATATGCGCGATCGAGTTCGGGCCTGAAGAAGAATTCCACGACACGCCGTCGCTGTCCGACCCCGTCCGGTGGCAGATGGAAGTCCGGGAGGGTTACGCCGGCGGTTTCCGGCGGCAGTATCTGATTCTCAAGCCAACTCCGAGCGCCGGGAAAGCAATCCTGACGGCGTTCACCAACAAGCGGTTCTACTCGATCCGCCTGGTTCCCGATCCCTCAAACTACACCCCCGTCCTGTCGTTTCGCTTCCCCGCCGAGGAAGCGGCGGCAATTCGTGCCCGGATCGAGGTCGAACGTCGGGCCGAGGAGGAAGCGGCGGCCAGGCTGGCGACGGCGGCCGTGGCCAAAGTTGAGCAATCCGGTGTTCCGACCCACGATGGCCTGGTGGCGGCCGGCGAACTGAATTTCGATTACCGGATCACCGGCGATGCCAGGTTTGCGCCGCAGCGGATCTTCGATGACGGCAAGAAAACCTACATCGAGCTGCCGCGATCGTGGCGGGGCGAGTTCCCGGTCTTTCATGCCGGGGTCAACCACGACCGCGTCGTCAACTACCGGGTCGACGGCCGCCGTTACGAGATCGAGGGAGTGTTCGAGGCAGGCTCCCTCCAGCTCGGCCGCGAAATCATCCGGATCCGCCGCGAATGACGGGTGTACGGGTGTTCGTGTGCGGGATGGTTGGGTTGGCGTTGCTGTCCGGATGCACCGGCATGGGATGGTGGAAGACGTCCGGACGAATAATTCCGCTATCGGAAGCTCAGTACTGCGCAGTCGGCCACGATCTTGCCCGCCAGATCGCCGAGCACGTTTCCGTTCGCGGCATAATCCTGGTCTCGCCGGGGCGACGGAGCCGATGCGAGGACTATGCCTTGTACTACCTGCGCCGCGCGGGTTTCGCTGTCGATGAAACGGGAGCGTCGCCCACGTTCAACGTGGATCTCGAGTATGCCGGTGAGGCGCACTTCCAGGCGACGGCCTCCATCGGCCGGACGCTGCGGATATCGCGGCTCTATGAGCCGGGGGATGGCGGGGTGTACCCCGTCGGGCCTGTTTCCGTGATGCGCCTGTCGGCCCGGACCGTGTGGCGGGCCCCGGCCGAGTTGATCCGGAATGCACCCGGTTCGTAAGGCCCTGGTTCAGCCAGTGCTGCTCGGCGGCATGGAACGCGTGCCACTGGTCATCGTGCTGTTCGTCGCCGGCGTTTTCGTACTGTTTCAGACTGCCCTGTCGATCGTGATCGGGTTGCTGATCGCGGCCGCTGGCGTGATTGCGCTGCGCCGGACTGCCGAGCACGATCCCCAGTATTTCCATGTCCTCTACCGACGCCTGAAATACGGCTCCGTCTATGGCGCGGTTTCACTGGATGCGAAGGAATCGGACTGGTGGCAGGTATAGAGACCGTTCACGGCGGGCCGGCCGCTTTTGGCGTTGCCTGGGGCCGGATTTCCGGCGCGTGGCGGGCCAATCTCCACGGGACCGCCGGCTCGCTCGACGTCGAACGTACGCCTCCACGTGGCACCATTCCCGCGGCCGCCTGGGCTGTCGAGGCTGTCGAGCCCGGCCATGCCCAGGACGCGTGCATGGTGGGCCTGGTCAACGATGACAGGACCAGTTTCCTCACGGTCGTCATCACCGATGGCGCGCCTGTCATATTTTCCGAAAAGGTACACGACACTCCCGAGCGATGGCTCCTGGCGATCGAGGAGGGATTCGACAACGACAGCGTGAACCGGGTCTACGTGCCGGAAGGCGAGGAAGCTTGCGCGGGCCTGGTCCAGGGCGGCAACCAGAAGCTGGTCGTCTACGACGCTTCGGTCCTGACCGTCGCCAGCAGCGTTCGGCCGGTTCGCCGGAGTGGCCGTGGCCGGGTGCTCCTGCTGGCAGGCGCGGTTCTTCTCGCTCTTGGCGGGTCGGCGGGGGCAGGGTGGTATTTCTATGTCTCCTGGAACACGGGCGAGGCTGAAGCGGATCCTCAATCATACATCACGGAGGTCAGCCGGCTCGACGTGGCGCCGTTGCTTGCCCATTGCGTGGAGGCGCTTTCAGCATTCTGGCCTATGGCGCCCGAATGGGTGCTCCAGGATGAAGGGTGCGTGCTCGATCCACAGATGCCGCCGAGAGGCCTGCCCTCAGGAATGACCGCAGGGGCCTACGCCTTCCGAACCTATGTGTTGCCGGGTCACTGGAACGAATACCTGGCCGGCCGGGCCGCAGACACCGTGACGGCCCGTTTCTCAGGTGACGTGTTGTCCGAGCCGGCCCGGCGTGTGCTCTATATGCCTGTCGAACGGGCTTGGGCGCAGGTGGCGACGAACTACGCTCCTCCGGCCGACGTTGAAGATCTCCTCGATCCATTGTTTGCCGGGATGGTGACAATCCAGGCCGGACAGCTTCCGGGCAGGGTGGCGGCGGCCACAACGACGCTCGACCTGCGGGCCGTTCTGGAGCGCTTCCAGGAGGTCGACCTTGAACCCGTGCACATTCGCCGCGGGCTGGACGCCACGAAAACGGAATTCCGGATCAGGTCGGTGCAGTTGCACACGGAAACGATCCGCGTTCCTCGTGCTGCTCGGGCGGACACGCAAGAGTTGGTGGCCCCGAATTGACGTGAAAAGGGAGATTGCGTTGGAACATCCAGGGCTGGGCATCAATGCTGAAAAAGCGGCAATCTCGATCATTGTCTGGTCGGTCGCGGTGATGGCCTGGTCCTTGATCGCGGTCGTTCGAGGTACGATGAAACCGTCCCGCCCGCCCGGGATCGTGTGGCTTGTCCTTGCGGTGGGACTGATTGCTTGCGGATTGTTCGTTGCCGATGAATCCTGGTCGGATGGCAATTCCCCGACGGTCCAGGTCATCGACGGGGACACGTTGAGGATCGGGGGCCAAACCGTACGCCTGTTTGGCGTTGACGCTCCGGAACTGAAGCAACTCTGTCACGCGCGAGAACGGGATTATGCCTGCGGCCAGCGTGCCCGGGAATACCTGGAATCCCTGGTCCGCGGGAAACGGGTGGAGTGCCGTGTTCTTTCGGATGATCGATACGGCCGGCACGTGAGTTTGTGCGTGATCGACGGTCAACGCGACCTTGCCTACCAGATGGTGCTGGCGGGATGGGCCCTGGATTATCGACAGTATTCTGACGGCCACTACGAGGCTCCGGAGCGTCGCGCGAGGCTCCTGAAGCGCGGCATGTGGGCAGGCAAGATTCTCGCTCCGTGGGATTGGCGGCGGCGATAGAATTCAGGAGAAGAAGATGAAAAACTGTACCCCGCACACCATTGTTGTCGTGCCGGATGGTGTTCAGACTAACCAAGATATTAAATTAGACGGAACTTCCAGCGGAACAAAACGGAATCATCGGTGAGAAAGTCGTTGAATTAGA
>JAPOVX010000233.1 GCA_026707935.1 Paracoccaceae bacterium | reverse complement strand
CCGGGTTCGATGCTCTGCGGAGGTGGATCATCTACGACCCGGATGACGCACTCAAGGCATGGCAAACGACCATCCCGAAAAGATCGGTCAAACTACGCGAAATCCAGTGAGTCGTGTACTGTGAATTCAAATGATCCGAAGGCCATAAACGTTTCGATCGACGATGAATTCGGGAACATGGTGGAGACATTCGATTGGACGACCAGCGATATCCTGACGGTTCAGGACCATGCAATCGAGGCGGCCTATTGCGGTGCCGAGAAGAAGGTGATGCTGCACAAGCTGCGAGGCGACTACGCTGTAGCCGCCGGGTGATGGCCCAAAGCCAGCAAGCGTACGTAAAGTAACTCTCCGTGACAAGCGCCATATCTCCGATGCTCTCGCATCCGGATCGAGTTGTTCCAGCACGCCGCACTTGACGGTCGCCCGATGAAAGGCAAATAGTAGTTCATCACCGGCAAGGCGGGGAGTGGCTGTTTACGCCGGTGCCAGCAGTCCAAGTTCCAGTTGGCCGGCAAAGTGGCAAGCAGCAAGGTGACCATCGCCAGCGGGCTGCACTACTGGACGCTCTCGCCGACATATGTCCTGCGCAAACTGGCAACGAGGGTGGAGCAAGCAGCCTTGTGGTGGGTTGATCGGACTGGGGATATAGCCCTTCAGTTTCACACGTGCTTCATGGCGGCTGCTGCCGCGTCGAGGGAGCGCATCAACAAGCGCTCGCGAATAGGGGTGTGCCGGCGCGCGAAAGATCTTGCGCGTGTTGCCTGTTTCAACAACGTGCCCCAAGTACATCACCATCACGTCGTCCGAAATGAATTCCACCACGCCCAGATCGTGCGAGATAAAGAGCATGGACAAATCCAGTTGGCGCTGCAGTTCCGCCAAAAGGTCAAGGATCTGGCATTGAATTGAAACATCAAGCGCCGAGGTCGGCTCATCAGCAATAATGAGGCTTGGCTCAACTGCGAGGGCTCGTGCAATCGATATTCGTTGTCTCTGCCCGCCCGAGAACTCGTGTGGGTAGCGCATGGATTGTGACGTGGCAATTCCCGTCATGCCCAGCAACTGCAGTGCGCGACGGTCACGTTGCGACTTGTCATGCAGCCCAAATATGTCCATCGGCCTGCGTACGATTTCCAGAGCCGTGGCTTTTGGATTCAGGGAGGCGTATGGATTCTGAAAGATGTACTGGATTTCCTTGCGAAGCGTCCCATCTTTCCATGCCGCAGCCTGAGAAATGTCTTGGCCGCGGAAATAGATCCGACCGTTTACAGGATTGATCAGCCGTACAATTGATCTGCCTAGTGTTGTCTTGCCGCAGCCGCTCTCGCCGACAACAGCCAGGGTCTTTCCCTTTTGTATCAAGAAACTCACTCCATCAACAGCGCGAACATACTGTGGCTTCTTTCGGGCAATGATGTCGGGCAGCGATTGCCTCAGAGGGAAGTGGACCTTCAGATTGTCCACGCGAAGCAGCACACTATCTTCCACCGGACGTCACTCCTGAATACTCGCTGCTGAACAGGTGGCATCGACAAACGTGTCTCGGTTCAACCTCAATCAACTCGGGAGCGACATGTTCACATACCTCCATCGCTTTCTTGCAGCGAGGTTGGAAAACGCAGCCGCCGCGCGTCAGCGTAAGGTCGGGCATTTCACCTGGAATTGCCGTAATCTTCTGATCTTCAACCTCAATATCAGGAACGGAGTCCATCAGCCCGAGCGTGTACGGATGAAGGGGATGCTCAGCGATGCGCGCGCTCGGCCCCATCTCCATCAGTTGGCTCGCGTAGAGTACCATAATTTGGTCGCTGCGCTCGGCGACGAGGTTCAAATTGTGTGAGATCAACAGGATTGCCAGTCCTGTCTCTTCACGCATCTTCTGCAGAAGATCCATGATGTCGGCCTGAACGGTTACATCCAACGCCGTGGTTGGTTCATCGGCAATCAAAAGCTTTGGATCACAGGCAAGTGCGATGGCGATAAGCACTCGTTGTTGCATGCCACCCGAAAACTGATGCGGGTACTCCTTGATCCGTCGTTCAGGATCAGGAATGCTCACCTTGCGGAGTAGTTCAACCGCCATTTGGCGGCGAGTGTTTCTGTCGTGCTCTCTATGCAGTTTGAAGACTTCTTCGATCTGCCACCCGACCGAAAACGACGGGTTCAGTGCGGAAAGAGGCTCCTGAAAGATCATGGAAACCTCCGTGCCACGAACGCGCTTCCGCATCTCTTCGTCGGAATATTGCAGGATATCCACGCCGTCGATCAGGATACTGCCTTGTTCAATTTTCCCAGGTGGCGGAACGAGTTGCAGGATGGACTTTGCCAGTATGGTTTTGCCGGAGCCCGATTCTCCAACGATGCCCAGGATTTCGCCGCGATTGATTTCAAAGCTGACGTCATCGACCGCAACCAGCTTGCGCCCGCCGGAAAGCTCGAATTCAATCGTTAAATTCTTTGCAGCGATATAGGGATCGGACTGATGGGATGGCCGAGTCATTGCAGGCTTCCCCTGAACTTCGGGTCCAGAAGGTCGCGCAGTCCATCACCTAACAGGTTTCCGGCCAATACAAGCAGTACAAGTGCAAGACCGGGGAATACGGCCAGCAACGGCGCCTGCCACATGTAGACTTGGCTGTCCGCCAGCATCAGGCCCCAACTCGGTGTTGGAGCTTGCGTCCCATAGCCGAGATAGCTGATAGTCGCCTCAGCCAGCACGGCAGCGGAGAGTCGCAAGGTTGCCTGCACAATGATGGGCGCTACGATGTTTGGGAATATGTAGCGAAGCAAGGTCTGCGTTCGCCGCTCACCAATTACCTTTGCGGCGGCCACGTATTCGCGCTCCTTGACCGAATAGACCATACCGCGCGCAAGGCGTGCGCCGCCCGGGATGAACACAAGCGCGAGCGTTAGTATCACGACCCGAAGCCCCGAGCCGATCATCGCTGTCACCGCTACGGCCATCAGAATGGTTGGAATGGACATCACCGCGTCCGAAAAGCGCATCACCAACGAGTCAAACCACCCGCCGATGTAACCGGCCAACATTCCCAGCGGTACACCGAGTAGCGTTCCAAAGAACACGCTCACGAGTGCCACACCCAACGAGATGCGCGAACCAAAGACAACTCGGCTAAAGACATCGCGCCCGAAATTGTCGGTTCCGAAAAGATGACTCGCGCTCGGACGCTCAAACGGACGTTCGCTCGTCATCATTTCGTTGTAGCTGTACGGGGCGATGAGTGGTGCAAAAACCGCCACGATGACGATCACCAACATCAAGGCTGCACCAATCATCATCATCTTGTTTCCGCGCATGAAGCGCAGCCACACCCTCACAGCGTCGGCCCTCGTACGACGTGGCCGTATCAGCGCGGGACCATCATCGAAAGTGGAGCCTGCCGGATCGGAATTGGTGCTCATGGAACTCGTTTCCTCAATTGAGGAGTAAGATTTCTGTAAGCCGCACATCGATCCGAGGCGGTCAAAATCTTCCAGGGCCCGCCATCCATCGGCCGCCGAAGCCCCCATGTGCGCATTGCAGGTCGCCTATCCCGTGCCGAGGGTGAATCCTCGGGGATGATTAGTCAATGGCGGCGCAAAAACCCCTAAAAACCGGCCATTTGGCGGAGTGCGCCCCTGAAGCTGCTCACCACACGACGCACTTGCATTGAGAGGCGAATAGGATTCGAATTGAGGGCTCTTGCAAAGTCT
This sequence comes from Paracoccaceae bacterium, assembly GCA_026707935.1. Taxonomy (GTDB): domain Bacteria; phylum Pseudomonadota; class Alphaproteobacteria; order Rhodobacterales; family Rhodobacteraceae; genus JAPPHA01. The sequence goes on along the minus strand of JAPOVX010000233.1, from coordinate 181 downwards.
TCAACACGAAGGATCTTCGCGATGCTCGGATGTCTCCTCGCCTCTCTGATGAACACTCTACGACCGCATTTCGATTTGAGCAAGACGAGGCTCGAGACGTTGGCGGTCCTGCTCGTTGGTCTGGCGAACTGGCGGACCGTGAATCTCAGTCACCTTGCGGGCCAGTTCCCGGGCGCGGCCC
>JAPOVX010000277.1 GCA_026707935.1 Paracoccaceae bacterium | reverse complement strand
TGTATGTTCCGGGCAATGGGGCCAGGAACTGGCCTTCGGTCGCGAAGCAGGCAGTTTGCTGCGAGGCTTGGCCGAGAAGCCGTCGCATTTATGCGATGGAGTGTTCACGTTCAAGGCATTCGTCTGGGCGTTCCTGCCCACGGCGGGCGATAAGCTGACGCAGTTTCTGATCCGCGATCGTTTGGGCTGACGAACCCTCCGTTTCTGCCAACAACGCTTCGGGCTCCACGCGGACCTCGACAGCCCGCGCCAGCCGCTGAAAATACGCGAAACAGTCCGTTTTCATTAGCATTGCATTTCCTGGCAGGTTTTCCCTGTTTGTAGGCGGTTTTTCAAACCTGCTGCGCTGCAGCCAAGTGACAGCGCGCATTACCTGAACCGGAAATGACTCTGGATCGTTCCTTTGCCTTTTCAGGAGTGTTTCCGAGGAATCCGGGATTCTGGAAGCCATCATCTGGTGTCCGGGCCGAAGATTACGATGGCAGGCAGGCGTCAGCCGGCCAGACCCAGGAAAAGCGCAAGCGATCGGTTCACTCTGACCATGCTGGCGTCATCGAGACGACCAAAGGCCGAGCCGAGTCTGTCTGCCTTCACGGCCATTGGCTTGTCGATCATTACCTGCGAGGTCGTTCGCAAACCGTTTTTTGCGGAGGGCTCCAATGTCAGACGCAATAACGGCGCTTCGATCAAGGTCGATGTGATGGGCAGGACGACAAACGAAGCGAGGGCTGCAAACCGGTCAGATTGGACAACGAGTGCAGGTCGCGGCTTGCTGTAGTCGCCTTGCAAGACGACTGTCACCAGGTCCCCGCGTGTTAGTGCCAACCATCCAAGTCCGTCATAGCGGCATCCATGAAGCCAGAAAAGCCGGTATCCTGCTTGTCCGCTTCAGCAATCAGGGTCGCCTGGCGATGGCACTCGTCCGCAATGCAGGGGCGGCGGGTATCCGGTACCCAGATCTGCACCGGGCGCAGTCCTGCCGCGCGCAGGGCATCGCGACGCTTTCGAACACGTTCGGAGACAGGTATGGGCATGAGTTGACCTCCTTCGCGTTGCATGTAACACTCTATGAACCAGCGTACAATACCGGTACAATCAGGTGACGACGGCCCGTCAAACCTCAGCAAGCCGGAATCGCCCTCTGGAGTTGTTCCTGCGACCTGACAGCTTTCTCGTCCCCGGGGCACGAGAGAAATCACTCGGGTCTTCCTCAAGACCGAAACCGGACGGAATTTGGCGGTTTGAGGTCAAAATGACACCAATGCCCTGCCCGACCGCGTCGGAGATCTTCATCGGCGTCCGGATTTCCTGCACCCTCGGACCTGACCCTGGGATTGAAGCTGCAGAAATACTTACCAGGGGTTCGGAACACCAAGACATGACGCGGCGCGATACAAATGTACATGAATCCATTCAGGATTTCCCATGCGCCAGAGCCGATACGATTTCTCTGAGACCCGCCGCGTGACAACCTTTTCACCGCAGCCGATGTCGCGGCAGCAATAAAGGATCCGGCAAGCTCGTCGGTGATGATCACCGTTCCTCACGGCAGTGCAAAGGCGTTGGGCCTGGCGGCCGGACTGTGGCAAAAAACCAGCCTGTAGTCAGAGAAACGCGGAGGCGCCGCCACGGTATTCAACCATTCGAAAACCGGCGCGTCCCGGTTTCTCTACGTAGTGCCCAGCCGCGACGGACTGACCCAGTCCGGTCGCTGAATTCCGGGTGACCATCGTCTATGACGAGGGGCATGCCGTCAGGAGTCGAAAATGCTGCGGCGGCGACCAGGATGCCGAGGCCCCAACTCCAGACAGCAACAGCAGCCATGAATGAAAACGCGACGACAAGGGCCAGCCTTTGAAGGAACGTATTTGGCCACTCGGGGAGATCGACTCTTCCGTCCGGGTCAACCGTAATCAAGCGTCATTCGCACCCGCCCGAACATGGCAGGCGGCAAGATGTTCCTGCCCGATGCGTTGCAGGGCCGCACGGTTCGGCTGCACCGGGGCTCGGCGATCGGGCACCTGGTGCGGTACCTGCAGCCGGACGGGGGATTGAGCGGGCTTGGCACTTCGCCGACCGCCAGTCTTCGCGGTTTCCGGCGGCGGTCCATCGATGGAACCGACTGCATCAGCATTTCTGTGTAAGGATGGCGCGGTGCGGAGAAGAGGTCCCGCTTGGAGGCGATCTCGACCAACTGGCCCAGGTACATGACGGCGACCCGGTCGCTGATGTGCTCGACCACGGCGAGGTCATGAGAGACGAAGAGATAGGCGACTCCGGTCTCAGCACGTAGCCGGGCCATCAGGTTGATGACCTGTGCCTGCACCGAGACATCCAGCGCGGAGACCGGTTCGTCGGCGACGATGAGCTCCGGCTCGAGCGCGAGCGCACGGGCGATCCCGATTCTCTGCCGCTGTCCGCCGGAAAACGCGTCCGGATAGTTTGTTGCGAGTTCCGGACGGAGGCCCACCTGTCGGAAAAGCGCCGCGACGCTTTTCCGGCGTTCCGCGGACGAACCCCGCCCGTGTTCCCGAAGCGGCTCTCCGACGATTTCGCCTGCGGTCATGCGCGGATTGAGCGAGGAATAGGGATCCTGAAACACCATCTGCACCCGGCTGCGGATGGGGCGCAACTGTTCTTCGGACAATTCGGAGATTGTCTGTCCGCCAAGCCGGATCCGTCCCGCCGTTGGCCGGTGAAGACAGGTGATCAGTTTCGCGATCGTCGATTTGCCGCAGCCGCTCTCTCCAACCAGCCCAAGCGCTTCCCCGCGATGGATGCGGAAAGTGACGTTGTCGACGGCCTGTACGATACCCTGCGCCGAACCGAACGCGCCCTGTCGGACGAGGAAGTGCTTGGTCAGCCCTTCTGCCTCGAGGAGCACTTCGGGACCGCGGATTGCGTCATTCATGCGTCCGCTCCGACCAGGGCGCTCTGAAAGCACGTAGCGCCGTGTCCATCGGCGATTTCCTCGAATGCCGGCGCCTCGCTCCGACACCGGTCGATCGCGTAACGGCATCGGGGTGCGAACGGGCATCCGGCGATGGGCCGGTCGAGCAGGGGCACGACGCCAGGTATTTCCGAGAGCTGGTGTGCCGTTCCCTCCTCGAGACTCGATCCGAGTCTGGGGACCGCCTGGATGAGTCCGAGTGTATACGGATGCCTGGGATTGGTCAGCAGCTCTTCCACCGGACCTTCTTCCACCTTGCGGCCCGCATACATGACCATCATCCGATCCGCGTATTCGGCGACGACCGCGAGGTCGTGCGTGATCAGGATCATTCCCGCACCGGTCGTTCTCTGGAGTTCGGAAAGGAGGTCCAGGATTTGCGCCTGTATGGTCACGTCGAGCGCAGTGGTCGGTTCATCGGCGATCAGGAGGCGTGGCGAGCAGGCGAGGGCGATTGCGATCATGACCCGCTGCCGCATGCCGCCGGAAAGCTGATGCGGGTAGGCGTCCAGTCGCTCTTCCGCGTCGGGGAGCTGGACCTTTTCCAGGAGGTTTCGTGCATGTGCGAGCGCCTTCTTCCGATCCACTCCGAAGTGCCGGGCATGGGCCTCCGCGATCTGCCACCCGATCTTCATGGACGGATTGAGCGAGGTCATCGGTTCCTGGAACACGTAGCTTGCCGCAGGACCGCGCAGTTCCTGCAACCGTTTCTCGGGCAGCTGGATCAGATCGATACCATCGAAGAGGACCGATCCGCCGGCGATCCGGGCTGGCGGCATGGGAAGAAGCTTGAGGAGGGACAGCGCGGTAACGCTCTTGCCGCTTCCGGACTCGCCGACGATGGCGAAGGTTTCGCCTTCCTGCACGTCGAACGAGATGCCGTTCACCGCGTGAACGGTCCGCCGGAGCATCCGGAAGCGCACCGAAAGATCACGCACGCGCAGGAGGGCTCCCCCGGACGCGGCGTCATCCGGGCCAGGTTCAAGGCGTTCCACTGCCTCCGTCACCGGCCGTCGTCGGGACGAAAGAGGGAGAGGCAATTGCCGCCGAAGACGGCAGCGCGTTCGGTCTTGGTCAGGAAACCACTGTTCAGCAGGACATAGTCGAGGCTCTGCCGATAGGTGCAGTAGCGTTCCACATTTGGCATGTCCGAACCCCAGATCATGCGGCTGGCGCCAAACCGGTCATGGAACTGACGGACGTGGCGAATCGCGGCGCCGTAGGGGTAGGCGTGGTCGCGCCCCCAGGCGATCGGGTAGAGGACCTCGGTGAACACCGGAAAATCCTCCTGGATCCGCGCCACGACGCCAGGCCAGCGGATATTGCCGGAACCGTCGTCGAAGGCCGCGGTCGGCCAGCCATGGACGATGACCGAGCGGATGCGCGGGAAACGCGCGAACCAGTCCGCGAAGCGGTTCATTTCCTGCAGGAAACCGCCCCAGGGGGTTTCGGCGGGAAACACCCAGAAGACGGGAACTCCGAGACGATCAACCGTCGTCCAGAAATCGTCGAAGGCGCCGGCGGCATAGGTCTCCTTCCAGCCGGAACGCATGAAACCGTTGAGGGTGAAATACAGCCCCGACATCCCGGACTCGGTAATCTGGTCTTCCAGCCGTTCGATCTCCCGGTCCTGCCAGGCGGACCCCTCCTCGACCTGCGCGAGGCCGATGAAACGGCCCGGAAACCGCTCCATGGCTGCCTTGAAGATACCGGCCGAATTTCCATAGAGATGATCATTTTGCAGAACCATCGTCTCGACGCCAATATAGTCCATCTGCGCGATGATTGTCTCCGCGGGACTGTCGCAGTGGCGGGTCCCGGGGCTCAGGAACTGCACGTAATGGTCCTCGCCATCTACGGTCCATGCCAGGCGGCCATTTCCGTCTACCCGGAAATCCACATCCTCCTTCCGGCCCGTCTCGGACGGATCGTCCGAATCCCAGAGATGCCGCTCGGAAACGGTCGCGCCATCCCGGCTGCGGACAACCGGCTGGGCTCGATGGGTGTGCATTCCCCACTGCAGGTGGAGGCGGTGCTCCGCGCTGCTCGCGAACCCGCAGGGCTCGGCGAGTGGCGGAAAGATGTGCCCGTGGCAATCCACGATTTGCATACTGTTTTGTCTCCCTCAGTTGCCGACCCTTGGATCGAGCCAGTCGCGAAGTCCGTCTCCCAGAAGGTTGAAGCCCAGCACCATCAGCGAGATCGCGAGGCCTGGCGCAATAACCATGAAGGGTGCCGCATGCAGGTATTCACGCCCCGAACCGAGCAGGGTGCCCCATTCCGGCGTCGGTGGCTGCACGCCGAGCCCCAGGAATCCCAGCGCGGTCGCCGTCAGCACCGCCTGACCGGCCTGCAGGCTCGCCTCGATGACGATAACCGTTGCCGCGTTCGGCAGGACATGGCGCAGGAGTATGCGCCAGCGACGGACCCCGATGGTGCGCGCGGCCGCGATGAAGTCCTCCTCCCGAATTTCCATTACGCGTCCGCGGACGATTCGGGCAATCGGCGGGGTGAAGGAGATGCTGATGGCCAGGATCAGCCCGGTCAGCCCGGCGCCCATGACGGCTGCAATGGCGATGGCCAGAACCATGTTCGGGATGGTGAGGGCGACGTCCACGACCGCGTCCACCACGATCGCCGGCGGGCCCCGAACGAAGCCGGATATCAGGCCGAGCAGGACGCCGAAGGAACAGGACAGGCCGACCGAGATGAGCGCGACAGACAGGGTATGCCGGGTGCCGATGACGACCCGGCTCAGGAGGTCGCGTCCGAGCGGATCGGTTCCGAGCCAGTGGGCGGCGCTCGGGCCCTCGAGGGCTTCCAGCAGGTTCTGCTTGTCCGCTCCGTAGGGCGCGATCTGCTCCCCGAAAAGCGCCGCGACCAGAAAACAGAGAAGAAGGAAGGAACCGGAAGCGAGGTAGACATTCTGCCGCAACCAGCGCGCGGTAAAGGTGCCGCGCGCCATCATCGATACGGTTTCCGGTCCCATGGTGTTCATGCTGCCCTCATGCGCGGATTGATCAGCACGTAGAGCAGTTCGACGATCAGGTTGATGATCAGGAACGCGATCACGAACATGATGGTCACGGCCTGTGCGACGGCGTAGTCCCTTTGTCCGATCGCGTTGATCATCAGGTCGCCGATTCCGGGCCAGGCGAAAAGCCGCTCGATCACCACGGACCCGCCAAGGAGGTAGCCGGTCTGCAAACCGATCACGGTAAGGGTTGGGATCATCACGTTGCGCAGGACATGACGGAGCAGGATGGCGGTTCTGCCGAGTCCCTTGGACCGGGCGGTGCGCACGTAGTCCTTGCCGAGTTCGTCGATGGTGACGCCGCGGGTCATCCGTGCCACCAGCGCGATCAGCCGCGCCGCCAGTGCGAGGGATGGCAAGATCAGGGAGGCAGGTCCCGAGAAGCCGAAACTCGGAAGCCAGCCGAGTTGCACGGAGAAGAAAGAGAGCAGCAGCAGCCCCAGCCAGAAATTCGGAACTGCAAGCAATGCGACCACGGAAACCGAGATCGCGAGATCCGGGATGCGGGTGTGGAACATGGCGGCGGCGAGGCCCGCCGGGATGCCGATCAGGATGGTCAGGCCGATCGCGGAAGCCGTCAGGGCCAGAGTCGCCGGGATGCGCTCAAGGATGAAGGGAAGCGGGCCCGACTTGAAGGTTTCCGAGGTGCCGAAGTCGCCCTGGATCAGGCCGCTCATGTGCCGGAAATACTGGACGAGCAGGGGATCGTTCAGTCCGAGCGACTCCCGCAGCCGGTCGATTTCCGCCTGTGTCGATCCAGGTCCGGCAAGATAGGCGGCCTGGTCTCCGGGAACCAGGCTGAAGAGGAAGAAGAGGATGGTGGCGACCGCGAATGCGATCGCCACCGCCCGAAGCCCCCGAAGTCCCAGAAAACGGAGAATCGGGGTCGATGCCGCAAGGGCGGGCACTGCCGGGCCTTCACGGGGATCCAGCCGAGCAGGGTGTGGCTAGTAGCTCCCGCCGCGGACGATGGTGAAGATCACCGGCCAGACCTCAACCCCGCCGAGGTCGGCGCGTGCTGCCGAGATGATGTTGTTGACATGCAGCCAGATGTACGGTGCTTCGCTCCAGATGATCTCCTGCACGTCCGCGAGAATGGCCGCCCGTGCCTCCCCGTCGACGGTTACCGTCGCCTTGGCAAGCAAATCGTCGACTTCCGCATTGGCGAAGCGGGTGATGTTCCAGACGGAGGGTCGGTCCGCATTGTCCGGATTGGAGGTGTACATCGAATCCAGGTGGTACAACCCCGATGCGTTGGACGGGTTGAAGCCGAACATTCCGATCTGCCATCCGGTGTCCGCAACCGGCAGGCGTAGCGTATCCCAGAAGGAACTCCGCTCGATCTTGCGGATCTCGATGCCGACGCCGACTTCCTGAAGTGATGCCGCGGCGGTCTCGGCAACCAGCACGTCATTTGCGAACACGCCTTCGGGAACCAGCAGCGTGAAGGAAAGATCTTCGCCGTCATGCTCCACGATGCCGTTTCCGTCACTGTCCGTCAGCCCCGCGGCGGCGAGCATTTCACGCGCCTTGTCGGGATCGTAGGCGTACGGCTCGTTGCCATGATGTCCCACGGTGTTGAACGCGAGCGGTGAGTTCGAGGCCATAGCCTGACCGAGGAACAGCTTCTCGGCGATGGCGTCGACCGGAATCGCGTGGTTCAACGCCCGACGCACTTCGACGTTGTCGAGCGGAGGGATGGTGGTGAGCATGGCGAGGCCCATCGGACGAAGAGATGGAGCAGTCAGCAGCTGCAGCCCATCGTCGGATTCGATCTGCGCGACCAGATGCGTCGGCACGTTGTCGATGACGTCGACCTCACCGCTTTGCAATGCCGAAACACGGGTTGCGGCCTCGGGCACGTAGCGGAAGATGATCTTGTCGAGCGATGGCTTTCCGGCCCAGTATCCCTCGTAGGCTGCCAGCACGAGTTCCAGACCGGGATTGAACGATTCCACCATATAGGGTCCGGAGCCGACCGGGTTCTGCGTCTCGCTCTCCTGTCCGTATTCCATGATCGCCGTCGGGCTGAGAATGGCGCCGGAACGATGTGGGCGCGTGTTGAGCAAGAGTGCGAATGGTTGGTGGGTGCGTAGACGCACCGTGAGGTCGTCGACGACATCTGCACCCGCAATCGGATCCCAGAGCGGGCGGTTGGTCGTGTTGATCTCCGGATCCATCATCCGCTCGACGTTGAACTTGATCGCTTCGGCGTCGATTGGCGTTCCGTCGTGGAACGTCGCGCCGGCCCGGAGCTTGAAGGTGACGGATTTCTGGTCATCCGCGATGGTCCAGCTCTCGGCGAGTTGCGGATTGAATGTCAACTGGTCGTCGAAGGTGACAAGGCGGTCGAAAATCACGAAACCGGCCTCGTAACCCGCCGGGTATTGCAGAAACGCGTTGAATGCCGGTCCGATATCGGTGATCGCCACGCCGTGGCCGTAGACCAGCGTATTGTCGTCTGGTCCCGCCGACGCGCTCATCGTCGCCGCAATCAGGCCCGCAGTGCCCGCAAGTAGCAGGCGGTGCATTCGGTGGATAACAGGTTTCATGGTTGGTCTCCCTTCTTGAGTCCGGCCCGCCGATCGAGCCAGAGGTGGTTGTGCGTGAAGATCGCGGGCGTTCCGCCCGTGTGGACGAAGACCACGACCTCGTCGCGCCCGAAATCGCCGCGGCGGATATGGTCGATCATCCCTGCCGCGGCTTTTCCGGTGTACACGGGATCGAGCACGATTCCTTCCGTTCGTGCGAACAGGAGAACCGCCTCGTTTCCCGCGTTGCTCGGAATTCCGTATCCGGCACACACATGGCCGGTGTCGTTGACAATGTCCTCCGGCGTGACTTCCAGGTCGAGTCCCAGCGTTTGGGCCGTACGATTCGCGATTTCTGCTCCACGAGGCGGGATGTCGAATTCGTCCGTGGCCGTGATGCCGCAGACCCGGAAACCACCAAGCAGTTGCTGCGCCAGGACCTGTCCCGCCTGTCCCTTGCCGGAGGAGGACATGTAGAGGCAATCGGGCGAAAGGCCTTGCGTCGAGAGTGTTTCGATGATTTCGCACGTGCTTTCCAGGTAGGCGATGGCGGAACCCTCGTCGAACATCGGAATATCGTTCAGCAGGCATGGCGTTCGGCCGGCGGCCCGGGCTGCGGCGACCGCGTCCCGGCTCATGCGCGCCTGCTCGGCGCGGGAGTGTGCGAAACGCACGTCGGCGCCGAGCAGGTAGTCCACGAGCAGGTTGCCCTGAATTTCCTCCGGTTCGGAGCCTTCAAGGATCAGGATCGTGTCCATGCCGAGCCGATTGCAGCAGCCGACGGTCTGGCGGGCGGAGTTCGACTGCTGGTCCAGCTCCATCACGATGACATCCGCGCCGGACGCTTTCGCGGCCGCCAGCCGGAACTCCAGGTTCCGTGTCTTGTTGCCGCCGAAGGCCACACCGGTCAGATCGTCGCGCTTGACGAAAATCCGTGGTCCCCCGAGCGCGTCCGAAAGGCGCTTCGCTTCCTGTAGAGGTGTCGGCAGACAGGCCAGACCGACCCGCGGGATCCTGGAAATGGCAGTCCGGATTGCCTGCATCGTTGTCCGGGGGAAACGTTGACTCATGGAGTGGCTTCCGGCTCTACCACCCGGGACCGGGGATCTCGTCATGTCCGGTTTGCATTGGAAAGGACGGTTTGCAGTGGCGGATCACGAAACATACGGTTGGCGGGTTGTTCGGCAGGTCGGGATCGGGTTTCGGCAGGGCGCTGCGGCAAACATGTCGAACTTTGCGAGTCGTTCGTGCACAGTTGCCATGACGCGAAACAGGCACAGGATATTTCGACGGGTTGCTTTCGTTTTGCCCGGTATGGCGCAGCATGGTGATGAAATCGGCGAAGAATGTCTGTTTGGATCATAGGATCAATGGGCCGCCCTGTCACCTCGGATTATTCGTGATACGCGGCAGGCGTACACTGTACCCGCTTGCAGCAAAAGGGGTTGCCCCTGTGCCCCCGCCCGTCAAGCCTGGTTCCAGCCTGCGCATGCTCGTCAAATACGTGCGCATCGCGTCCGCCGTCACCGCCCGGCCTCGAAGGTCCAGTAACTCCGGAATCGCCGCGATCTTGTTCGATTCTCGTCGACCGCCACCTGGGTGAGAACAGGCAACGACTCGGCGGCGAATGCGTGCAAGCGATGCAATGCCCGGAGCTGCAAGACATCGGCGCAAGACCGGCACGGGCCTTGCCGTCAATGGCGATTGATGTTGTCCGGGAACTCGGCCGCCGGCCGCTTCGCCCGACCCCTCGAGAGGCACGCGAAGACATGGTCCGCCTCGTCGGGTTCATGCCTGTTGAAGATGTCGGAGAACGCATTGCGGCTTGGAATTTCGTGCCGCGGCGTCATGAACCGATGGAGGAAATCTTCCTTGATCTTGCCGTGTTCGGCCATGTCGGCACGAGTTTCGCCCCCGGCGCGAGAGGATGGTCAGGACGGCGATCATGAGCTTTGCATGAAGGTCTTGGCGGGAGGGGTTTCTGCGCCGGGAGGTCGGTGGCCGCCCGAGAAAATCGGGAAGAATTTCTTCATGTACCCGCCTCATCGTGCCTTGTTCGAGGTAATACAAAAGCAAGCCCGAGAACCAAAATCTTCAAGAGCGATGACTTTGCCCCGATGGATCTCTCGTTCCCATGGCATGCCGCACCCATTGGCAACCTTGACTGCTCAACCCCCTTTTTGCCCAAACCTCCTGTTCTGCAGCCGTCTGCTACGGATGCTCGCCAAAACCCCGCGGGCTCGTCCGGACTCGGAACAGCCCGCACGAAGCCCTTTGGCACGTGGTCTTTCGCGCAAATGTTCGCGGAACCCGACAGGAGTCACTCTGTTCGTGCCTTGGGCTGGGATTACTTGATTTCGTCTGCGAGACGTTTGATTTCCGCGATTCGGTCCTGATTGCTCGGGTGGGTCGAGAGCCAGCCTGGTCCGGCAAATCCCGAACTGTCGTCAAGCTGTTCGAAAAACCGTGCAAGGGCCGCAGGGTCATAACCGGCCTTCGCAGCCAGAGCCAAACCAATGCGGTCGGCCTCGGATTCGTGTTCGCGGCTGTAGGCGAGCGAGAACAGCAGCCCACCTTCGAGGAGGAGATCATTGAGAACCGGGCCGACATCGCCGAAGATGACGGCGACTGCAAGATAGGTGCCCAGACTCCGGTAAACCTGTTTCAGGCCATGGGCCTCGGCCACGTGGACCAACTCGTGGCCGATCACACCGGCGATCACGTCCGGGTCGGGGAAGGACCTGGCAAGCTCGTCGGTGATGATCACCGTTCCCCCCGGCAGGGCAAATGCGTTGGGCCCGGCAACCGGAATGTCGCGGAAAACCAGCCTGTAGTCGGAGAACCGCGGAGGCGGCGCCACGGCTTTCAACCTGTCGAAAATCTGCACGACCCGGTCTTTTTCCGTTGTGCCCAGACGCGACGGGCTGGCCCAAGTCTGGTCGCTGAACGCCAGGTGACCGTCGTCAATGGCGCGGGGCATGCCATCGGGGGTCAGGAAAATTGCGGCGGCGACCAGGATGCCGAGGCCCCAGCGCCAGACGGCAAACGCGGCCATGAACGAAAACGCGACCACGAGGGCCAATCTTGGACGGAACGCTTCCCAGTTGTGGAGGCGATCGGATTTCCGCACGCGGAGTATCGAGTCGACGTCCCCGTGATCGTGGCTGTGAAAGTGCCAGCCATCGGGAAACCTGAGGACCGTCGGCAGGTTTCCAAGCCTTTGTTCCCGAACAATCCGGGTAGTCGGCGCATCCGTCAACAAGGCGCCGCTGTCGAACTCGACCAGGCTGATGGTGCCCGCCACGCCCGCGACCAGGCGCGCCCGGACGAGACGGGAGGAACCGGGGGCGTAGGCGTCGCCTTTCGGGGCAGCCGCTTCCAATTCAGACAGCCGCACCGATGTCGACGGATTCGATGTCCATGTACGCATCACCGATTGCGGTCGGCGATCGCTGCAGCTCTCCGGCAAATTCGTCAAGCGAGCTGTTGGGAGCCACCCAGGAATGCGCGCACAGGTATCTTGCAACCCTTACTCGTGCCCAGGGCAGCAACAGGCCGAGCGAAAACACGACCGCCACCGAATTGCTCAAGGCGATCCAGATCAGTGTCGTCGCGGAAATCGTCGATTTGAACCTGTGTCCGTCTTCCAGGACTATTCCCTGGTAAATGGCATTGCGGGTCAATGCCGAGTAGATCGTCCCCAAAGGCAGGACGACCAGTAAAAGGATGATCGCCGAAACCAGTATCAGGATGAACGAGAGGCCATCTTCGGAATCAAGGATCAGGTTCGAAGGCCCGTCCGGAGACAGTGCCAGCGCCATCAGCAAAAGGCCGACGGCAAGTACGAGACCAATGACGACCCAGAGAGCTGTCTTCAGGAAGGCAATGTAAAACGGCCTGATCGGGCTGTCGAAGGCAAACTCGTGATCACCGAGGCTGTGACGCCCGATCGTGTATCGTGAGATTGCTCTCGAAAGGTACGGAAACGCAAGGTACAGGCTCAGAATTGTCAGGAACGGGTAGAGGACAAAGACCAGGAAAGCCGGCCAATAACTCCCGCCGAAACGAAATCGTACGTTTGACCAGCTCGTCATCGCCGCGTTGAAACTCAGCCCGCGGTTAACCAGCCAGGGAAATGCGCCAACGAGGACAATCGCGACGACGATATTGGCTGTTGGAGAAATCGACGATGAAACCGACAGGATAATCAGGGCCGCAACGACAATGATCCTGCCGATCAGGATCTGGATTCCTTTCGCATGGTATTCGAAAGCGCGTTCACCGATCGTCGTGTTCCCCAGAAAATACCTTTTGTTTCGGACCTTGGCCCACGCCGAATAAATGCCGAGGGTGACGATCGACAGGCAGAGATTGACAATCCATATTCCGAAATACTCGCGGGCATTTCCAGAAAAACGTACTGGAATCAAATCCTTTGAAGTATCCATGTCTGCCCTTCACCGGTGGTGCCGTGCGGACGTCTATGCAGGGAGCCGCATGGGAAATGCAACCGCCTTTTACTCAAGGCCCAAATGCGGTGCTCCACATGAATCTCCTGCCAAAAGCGTCCAGGGCCCGGACGCTCCGTCTTGACGCTCAGTTGGACAAGACAAGATCAGCATGTCCGCGTGCCTTTGAGATCCGTTTTGCGTTGACGAGGTCATTCCCGCGGATCTTTGCATTCGCCGTCCTCCTGTCCAGCCCGTATGAATTCCAGCGATTCCTGAGCCGCTGTTCGAGGGCCTTCGTTGAAACGGAAAGAAAAACCGAAAAGGTCCAGAATCCGGCAAGCCCGGTCCAGGGTGATTCGCCGAGCAAGAGGTAATTGCCTTCGACCAGGACGATCCGCGTATCCCGGCAGATCTCCAGCGAACCGGCAACGGCAATCTCCCGGTCACGGTCAAAATCCGGAAGTATGACCGATGGCTCGGATTGAACCCGGCGGACCGCCACCAGGAATCCGTCGAAATCGAAAGTCTCCGGTGCTCCTTTCCTGGCGAGGAGGCCCCGCTTCTCAAGAAGCCTGTTGTCGAGATGGAATCCGTCCATCGGCATGACGGCTGCGTGATGATTTCGTCGGCTGAGTTCTGCCGCGGTGGCCTGGGCGAGAGTCGATTTCCCCGAAGCCGGCGGTCCGGCAATCGCGATCAGTGCACGGCGGGAGGCCCACCGGAGGCGCTCGATTTTTTCGGCAATCAGCCTGGAATTCCGCGCAATCTCGACCAACGATTCTCATCCGGACAAGGTTGGCACCTGCTGGAGCCTGAACGGTCTCAAGGTGGACGGGTTCGCCAGCCTCTGCCCGCCGCACAGTTCGGAACCGTGTGCCAGGGCAGGCCTCGGTCGAAGGCGCACCTGCCAGCTTTTTCGGTCCACGCCACCGGGGCGAACCGGAATCGGCCACGGCGAGACCATGTCATCAAGGGTGCTTTCCAACAGCTTGAGTGCGAGCCGATTTGTCCGGCCGCCGTGGTGTCGGTCGAATGTGCGCGAATGGACCGAACTGGTTGGAAGGTTCCCGCGTGCCCGGCTTGAAATCGCCCGGAAAGCGCCACGGGAACCATGATCAGGGAAGCGCCGCTCAGTTGGGGATTTCCCCTTCGACTCCCTCGACATAGAAGTCCATCGAAACCAGCGTACCATCGTCCGCCGTCTCGCCGTCTGCAAGCCATGGGCTTCCGTCCTGGCGATTGATCGGTCCGGTGAACGAATGCATCGTGCCAGCGGCAATCGCATCCCGGATGGCGCCGGCCGTCTCTCGAACTTCGGCAGGAATCCTGTCAGAAAATTCGCCGATCTCGACCATTCCGGGTTCAATTCCATCCCACGTGTCGATCGATTCCCAGGTCCCGTCGAGGACGGCCTGGGTACGGGCCACGTAATACGGCGCCCAGTTGTCGATGATCGACGACAGCCTTGCGGTTGGCCCGAATTCTTTCATGTCTGAAGCCTGGCCGAAGGCGTAGACGCCCTTTTCCTCCGCAATCGTCATCGCGGCCGGTGAATCGGTGTGCTGCATGATGACATCTGCACCCTGTTCGATCAGAGCGGTTGCGGCATCGGCTTCCTTGGCTGGATCAAACCAGGTGAACACCCAGACAATCTTGAACTGAACATCCGGATTGACCGCCTTGGCCGCGAGATACGCCGAGTTGATTCCACGGATGACTTCCGGAATCGGGAACGACGCGATGTAGCCGACGACGTTGGATTCCGTCATGTGGCCCGCAATGTGCCCGATCACCGTGCGACCCTCGTAGAAGCGGGCCGAATATGTCGAGACATTGTCCGCACGCTTGTAGCCGGTCGCATGTTCGAATTTCACGTCGGGAAATTTTGCGGCAACGTTGATCGTGGGATCCATGTAGCCGAATGATGTCGTGAATATCAGCTTGTGGCCCGACAACGCCATCTGGGTCATGACCCTCTCGGCGTCAGCGCCTTCGGGTACGCTCTCGACGTAGGACGTCTCGACCCGATCACCCAGCGCCTCCTCGACCGCAAGCCTGCCCTGGTCGTGCTCGTAACTCCAGCCGAAGTCACCGATCGGTCCGACGTAGACGAATCCGACCTTGAGTTTTTCGTCTGACGCATATGCTGCACCGCCGAGGCCGAAGGCGAGTGCCGCGGCGCCGACAAGACAACGCCAAAAATGTTTCATGGTGATTCCCTCCACAAATGACCAAATGACCCTGAAAGGTACGGCGTGCCGTCTGGGGCCGTCTCTTTCAGGAAATGGCAATCAGCCCTGTCTCCGTCAGGCAGAGGCGTGAAATGCCCGGCCGAGACAGGCCGGAGCATTCAAACTGGTCCGCCTTCGGTCCGAGGACATGACAACCAGTACGAGTATCGTAACGAGATACGGAGCCATCGACAGATACGCAACCCCAATCCCGGCGCCTGCGGCCTGCAGGTTCAGTTGCAACACCGTAACGCCCCCGAAGAGATAAGCGCCAAGGAGAATCCTCCATGGTTTCCAGGAAGAAAAGACGACGATCGCAAGCGCGATCCACCCGGCACCCGCGGTCATCCCCTCTGTCCATTGCGGCACCCTGATCAGCGACAGGTAGGCGCCACCAAGTCCCGCCATCGCCCCTCCGAACAGAATGGCCGCAAGACGCACCCGGATCACCTTGTAGCCAAGCGCGTGCGCGGCATCGTGGTTGTCTCCGACTGCGCGAAGGACAAGTCCCGCACGGGTGTATCGCAGGACCAGCCAGACGACGAAGACCAGGAAAAGGGAAAGGTAGAGGACACCGTCGTGAGAAAAAAGCACGGGCCCGAGGAACGGGATCTCCGAAAGGACCGGTATGTCGAGCCTGGGGGTCGGGGGTGGCTTGATCCCCGCGTAGCTCTGACCCATCAAGGCCGCCAGTCCGAGGCCGAACAGCGTCAGGGCGAGTCCGGTTGCAACCTGGTTTGACAACAGGAATTGAGTCAGTATCGCGAAGACCAGGGACAAGATGACCCCACCCGTGACAGCTGCCAGCAGGCCAAGGAGGGGAGAGCCGGTTTCGACGGCGCCAATGAAACCGCACACGGCGCCAATGATCATCATGCCCTCGACCCCGAGATTGAGGACGCCCGATTTTTCGACGACCAGTTCTCCGGTCGCCGCGAGGAGGATAGGCGTTGCCGCAACCATCAGGCTCGCAACCAGTGCGGCCGGCGAAACCCCGGCTAGATCGATCACGTCTGCCCCTCCTTTCCGTCGCGGGCGCGTGCCGTCAGCGGGGCGCTGGGCGCGGCAGATGCGCCGGCAAGGGCAGGCTCCGAACCTGACCGGTCACCGGACGGACGCTTCCACCGGATTCGGAAGTTGACCAGGATGTCGACAGCCAGAAGAAAGAAAAGCAGCATACCCTGGAAAACTTGAACCGCGGCTGCGGGAATGTTCAGCGTGAACTGGGCCAGCTCCCCTCCGATATAGGTCAGTGCCATCAGCAGTCCGGCGAGAAGGATGCCGACCGGGTGCAAACGCCCGAGAAAAGCCACGATTATGGCCGTGAACCCGTACCCGAGGGGGAAGTTGGTCGAGAGCTTTCCGGCCGGTCCGGCGACCTCGAACAGCCCGGCCATGCCTGCGAGCGCACCGGAAAGACCGAGACACATGGCGGTCAGGAGTGCCGCGTCGATACCTGCGAAGCGCGCGGCCCGCTGCGACTGGCCGGCAAGGCGAACCTGGAATCCGAATATGTGGTTGCGAAGCACCAGGAAGCACAGGACAACGAGTGCAAACATGGCGATCACGCCGAAATGGATACCCGTGCCACTCAGCAGTTCCGCATTGTGCGCGCTTGGATAATCCTGGAAATGCCGGCTTTCGGGCCAGTTGAAGCCGTCCGGGTTTCTCAGTGGGCCCGTGACCATTTCGGCGAGAACATTGAAAGCCACGTAAACCAGCATCAGCGATACGAGGATTTCGTTGGCGTGGAAGCGGATCTTCAGGATTGCCGGGATCATCGCCCAGAGAAAGCCACCGAAAGCGCCAGCCAGGATCATCATCGGAAATACCCAGAAACCCTCGGCAGGGTAGAAGGCAAGCCCGAAGCCCCCGCCGGTAATCGCGCCCATGATGAACTGGCCTTCGGCACCGATGTTCCAGATGCCGGCCCGAAACCCGAAGGAGAGCCCGAGCGCGATGATGATCAACGGTGCCGCTTTGACCAGCAGTTGTGGTCGGGTGTAGCTCGCGACGGTCGAATCGAACAATGGATCCCAGAAAAACACCCTGATGGCGTCGAGGGGGTTTGTTCCGAGAAACGCGAACAGAACGGCTCCTGCAGCCATGGTCAGAATGACCGCGATGAACGGGGTTACCGTTCGCATCACCCGGGAGGGTTCCGGCCTGGGCTCAAGCAGCAGCACGTGAATCTCCGGTCCGTCCCATCAGCAGCCCGATCTCCTCGGCCCGGATTCCCGCGGTGGGGTGAGGTTCCGAAAGTCGGCCGCCGGAAATCACCGCCAACCTGTCGGAAATCTCCATCAATTCATCAAGGTCCTGACTGATGACCAGCACGCCTGCTCCACGCTCTGCAAGTTCGACAAGGGTCACGCGAATGAACGCGGCCGCCGCCGCATCCACGCCCCAGGTCGGCTGGTTGATCACCAGGACGCGCGGGTCCTGCTGTATCTCGCGTCCAACGACAAATTTCTGCAGATTACCGCCCGAAAGCGACTTTGCGGCGCTGTCCACACCGGTCGTCCTGACGTCGAACCGCTCCACGACATCGCCAGCGAATTCTGCGGCCGCCGTCCAGTCGAGGACGCCGTGACGCGCGAGGGAGCGCCGGATGCGCGCGGTCATCATTGCGTTTTCGCTGAGCGACATGTCGGGCGCGGCAGCGTGCCCCAGCCTCTGTTCCGGTGCCGCCAGCATCCCCAGTCGCCGCCGCGAGTTGGGTCCCGACAGACCGACGTCGCTGCCACCCAGCATGATCACGCCGGGCGGGGATCGCTCTTCTCCGGACAACGCCAGGAGCAACTCGTCCTGGCCATTCCCGGCGACTCCGGCGATGCCCAGTATCTCGCCTGCCCGAAGTACGAAATCGATGTCTTCCAGGCTTGTACCGAAATGGCTTCGGGACCGGAGCGACAGGCCGGATACCCTCAGCAGTTCGTCGCCCGGAGCATGATCGCGCCGTGCCGGGACCGCGAGGTTCGTGCCGACCATCATGGCGGCAAGGCTCCTGGCAGTTTCATCGGCAGGAGTACAGGTGGTTACGACCTTGCCTCCCCGAAGGATCGTCGCGCTGTCGCAGAGGGAACGGATTTCCTCGAGCTTGTGCGAGATGTAGAGGATCGATGTGCCTTCGGACGCCAGCTTTCGCAACGTGTCGAAGAGGAGTTCCACTTCCTGTGGGGTCAGCACCGAGGTCGGTTCGTCCATGATCAGGAGCTTCGGTGATTGCAACAGGCACCGAACGATTTCGACTCTCTGGCGTTCTCCCGCCGAAAGGTCCCCGACAATCCGGTCCGGATTGATCGCGAGTCCGTAGCCGGCAGAAACCTCGCGGATCCTGGATGCGAGGTCCGAACGAGACAGGCGAACCTCCATGCCAAGGGCAATGTTGTCGGCAACGTTCAAGGCTTCAAAAAGCGAAAAGTGCTGGAACACCATCGCGATGCCATCGGCACGCGCTGCCCTCGGTTCGTGCGGGGTAAACGGCAGGCCTTCAAGGTACATGTGGCCGGAATCCGGACGGACAAGCCCGTAGATCATCTTGACGAGCGTGGATTTTCCAGCGCCGTTTTCCCCGAGGAGGGCGTGAATTTCACCTGTCCCGATTTCCAGTGAAATGTCGTCGCAGGCGAGAACGCCCGGATAGGTCTTGGTCATGGCGCGGATGTCGAGCAGAACTGTCAACCCGGGGTGTCTCCGATCCTCAGTGTTCCGATGTCGTTCGGGGCATCAACTAGGTACGCGGCTGCGACGCCGACGGCAATGGCGCGCGGGTGTTTGCCGAGGCCCGGGATCCCGATCGGGCAGGTCAGGCGCGAAATCATCTCGTCCGAATGGCCAAGGGAACGCAATCTTCCGGCAAAACGTTGACGTTTTGTTCGGGATCCGATCAGACCAAGCGACCGGAAACGCCGCCGGAGAACGCGATCGCAAATGTCGAGATCGATGCTGTGCGTGTGCGTCATCACGAGGTGATCGGCATCGTCAGGAGCCAGCCCGGTCGCGTGCGGGGAGTTCGGGTCCGTCACCAGCGGACGGACGGACGAAGACACCTCTTCGGGAAATCGGGAGGCCTCGAAGTCGACCCACGTGATCGCGAACGGGAGGCCCGACAGGACTTCGACCACCGATCGCCCCACGTGACCGGCCCCGTAAACCCAGATGTTCCGCTCGGGCCGCGCGCTCGGCTCGATGAGCCAACCGTCAACGAAGCAGGTGGACCGCGTTTTCGTACCGCCATGCATGGCCTCGACGACACGCTGCACCCGGGGCGGCGGTCTGTCAGGAAAGTCCGCAGTCTCCCGGGGCGGTCTGGTCATTCGAACGCGGACGGAGTCGTCGTCAAGTTCGTCGAGGGCTGCCTCGTCAAAAATCTCGATGACGAGGTTGACCGCGCCGCCACAGCATTGGCCGATTCCGGGACCAAGCGGCAAGTTCAGCGTTGAGACGCCCGGACCGGATCCGAGACCCCTTCGCGCGTGATCGACCGCAGCCAGTTCGAGTGCCCCGCCGCCGATCGTTCCCGACTGGCCGTCCGCCCAGACCTGCATCGACACGCCCGTTTCCCTCGGGGTCGATCCCTTGTGGCCGACAATGACTATGCGCGCAACCGTGCCGTGCCGCCGCACGGCTTCCCGGAGTCCGATCCGGTCGAATCCGATCACCAGTCCTGTCCCCGAAGCTGCATGACGGCCCGGAGCACCCGTTCCGGCGTGGCCGGAGCGTCGAGACCGCCGAAGCCATCACCGCAAGATGATACAGCGTCCGAAATCGCCATGAATGCCGAAATCCCGAGCATGAGCGGCGGTTCCCCGACAGCCTTGGAACGGTGGATCGTGTTTTCCGAATTGGCGTTCTCGAACAGCGTGACATTCAGGGTCATCGGCCGGTCCGAGCACGCGGGAATCTTGTATGTGGAAGGTGCGTGGGTCAGCAGGCGTCCGTTTTCGTCCCAGACAAGCTCTTCGGTTGTCAGCCAGCCGGCGCCCTGAACGAATCCGCCTTCGATCTGGCCGATGTCGATCGCCGTGTTCAACGATTCCCCGACATCATGAACGATGTCGGTGCGAAGGATCCTCGATTCACCGGACAGCGTGTCAATCACCGCCTCGGTGACCGCGGCGCCGTAGGCGAAATAGTAGAAAGGCCGGCCCCGGCCGGATCTTCGCTCCCACTGGATGTCCGGCGTCGCATAGAACCCGGTCGCGGAAAGCGAGATACGTCCCTCGTGGCAAAGGCGTGCGGCCTCGCTGAAAGGAATGGATACGTCCCCGATCAGGACGTGTCCGCCTTCGAAATGCACGTTCGCGGGTTTCTGCTGCCATTGTTCAGACAGGTGAACCGCCATTCGGTCACGTATGGTCCTGCAGGCGGAAAAGGTCGCCATTCCATTCAGATCCGAGCCGGCAGAAGCCGCCGTCGCGGATGTATTCGGCACCTTGTCGGTGTCGGTCGCCGAGATCCTGACGGCGCCGGGCGCCAATCCGAAAACCGAGGCGGCGACCTGCATGACCTTGGTCATGAGTCCCTGGCCCATCTCGGTCCCGCCGTGGTTTACGTGAACGGACCCGTCCCGGTAGACATGCGCCAGCGCGCCCGCCTGGTTGTAATGGGTCAGGGTAAACGAAATCCCGAACTTGACCGGTGTCAGGGCGATGCCTCGCCTGAGAACCGAATTTCGGGCGTTGAACCGGGCGATGGACCGACGCCTTTCGTGGTAGCCGGAACGTTCGACGAGCCTTGCCGTAATCTCCCTGACGACCGAGTCGCGGACCTCCATGTGGTAGGGAGTCGTCTGCACGGCCCCGGTTTCGGCACGCTCTTCGAGCGCTGGTGAATCATCCGGTAATCGCGGGCTGTCCGGCAGCACCTCGCGTGAGTCCCTCGATCGATAGAAATTGACCGTCCGCACGTGCAGGGGATCACGACCGAGAGTCCGGGCGATTCGCTCGATCACTTGCTCGATTCCGACTATTCCCTGGGGGCCGCCGAAGCCGCGAAATGCCGTCGCCGACACGGTGTTCGTACGCAGCCGATAGGACGTGATCCGGGCATTCTCGAAATGATAGGCATTGTCGGCGTGCAGCATTGCCCGGTCGGCAACCGCGAGCGACAGGTCCTGTGACCATCCGCACCGGACATAGTGGTCGAAGGTTATTCCCAGGATGCGGCCATCGTCATCAAAGCCGACTTCGTAATCGATCCGGAATTCATGCCTCTTGCCGGTGATGAGCATATCGTCATCGCGGTCGTACCGCATTCGGGATGGTCGGCCCGTTGCAGACGCAACCACAGCACAGGCCATTGCCGGGGCATTGCACTGGCTTTCCTTCCCGCCGAAGCCGCCGCCCATGCGGCGGACCTCGACCCGCACACGGCCCAGGTCGACCCCGAGGACCTCGGCGACCTTTTGCTGAATCTCGCTCGGATGTTGGGACGAACAGTAGACCAGCATGCCACCGTCTTCCCGGGGAACGGCCATTGCCGCCTGTCCTTCGAGATAGAAATGCTCCTGTCCACCCGTTTCGACCCGACCCGACAGGGAATGAGGTGCATCGGCGATGGCAGCGCCGGGGTCTCCCTTGCGATAAACCACCGGGTTTTCCAGGTGGCTTCGTACGGCAATCGCTTCGTCCATTGTCAGTACTGGCGCGCGTTCGTCGACCTCGATGCGTCCGAGGCCGGCAGCGTGACGGGCGATGCGATGACTCTCCGCTGCAGCAATGAACACGGGCTGCCCGAAGAAATGAACGTCGCCAACCGCCAGGAGAGGTTCGTCATGCGCGGTCGGAGACGTATCCGCTGTCACCGGAAGATCCGATGCGGTCAGAACGGCCGCGACACCATCTGTGTTCCGGACTGCCGTGACATCGAGCTTTACGACCTTTCCGCATGCCGCCTTCGCCAGGCCAAAGGCCAGGTGCAGGCAGCGCGGCGGCGTCGGGATGTCGTCGAGATAGGTCGCCCCGCCCGTAACGTGGAGTCGCGCCGATTCGTGGGGGAGTTCGAGCTTCCCGCTCATGGTGCCACGTCGAGTACGCGCGATTCGCCCGAGGAATCCTCGAGAAAACAGCGGCGCAGCATGTGCCGCGCCGCGGTCATGCGGTAGCCCGCACTCGCGCGCAAATCCGAGATCGGGACAAAGTCGGATTCGAAATCCAGGGCGGCCGAGGATACCGTCTTCTCGTTCCAACGCCGGCCGATGAGGCGACTTTCCACCGCGTGGGCGCGTTTCGGGATCCCTGCCATACCGCCGAACGCGATCCTGGCCGACTCCACGGTTCCGTTTTCGCCAATGACGATATTGAAACAGCCGAGAACGGCGGAAATATCCTGGTCGAATCTCTTGGACAGCTTGTAACACCGAAGACGATCGGGGGCGTCCGGGATGTACAGAGATTCAATGAATTCACCGGGCTGAAGGTCCTGGTGGCCATACGCGACAAAGAAATCCTCGATGTCGAGGGTTCTCCGGTCATTCCCGCGGCGAAGCGTCAGCGTCGCACCGAGCGCGATCAACGGCGGCGCCCCGTCCCCGATCGGTGAACCGTTGGCGATGTTGCCCCCTATGGTCGCGACATTCCGGACCTGTTCCGATCCGAACCTGCGGAGCAGTTCACCGAAGTCCGGGTAACGGGTCTTGACGGAATCCCGCAGCCGGGAAATCGACGCCGTCGCTCCCACGGCGAGCCCACCGTCTGTCGGCGAAATGTCGCCGAGGTCGCGAACCTGCGAGACAAAGCACATCGGCAGGATCGACTTCATGTCCTTGTTGACGACCAGCCCGAGATCCGTGGCGCCGCCAACGAGGGTTCCGTCCGGATTGGCGAGGCTCCAGTCGGCGAGATCATCGGCAGATCCGGGCATGAAATATCCATCCGGCCGGTAAACCGGATCCGTGGGCTTGCTCCCGGAAACAAGCCGACGGAGGCGGTCGGCGTCGCATTCGAGCCAGGGTGCGACGGCATCATCTTCCGCCGCCCGGGCCGCGCGAACGATCGGTGCGTAACCCGTGCACCGGCATAAATTGCCGGCGAGAATGTCGTCGTGGTCCCGCCGTCCGGACCCGTGGGCCGCGACCATGGACATGACGAATCCCGGAGTGCAGAAACCGCATTGGCTCCCGTGGTATTCGACCATTCGTCTCTGGACCGGATGCAGGGTGCCGGATTCGTCGGCGACGCCTTCAACGGTTCTGAGCGACTTGCCGTCGAGTTGGGGCAGGAACAGCAGGCAGGAATTGACGGCTGAACGAACCTCCACGCCGTCGTTCGCGATCGAGGTCAGCATGACCGTACAGGCTCCGCAGTCCCCCTCATTGCAACCTTCCTTGGTGCCGGTGAGATGGCGCTGGATTCGCAGCCAGTCGAGAACCGTCTCCGCCGGATTCGGGTCCGCGAGTTGGACGCTCCTTACATTGAGCAGGAAACGAACTGCCACCATCAACTTCCCCTGTAGGTTGCGTAACCATAGGGCGAGAGCAGGAGCGGGACATGATAATGTCCGCCATCCACGATGGCGAAACGAACCGGGATCAGGTCAAGAAAGGCGCCTGACGGCCGAACCGCTTCGATGTGTTCGTGGTATGCGCCCGCGTGAAAGACAAGCTCATATGTACCGGGCTTGCACTCCGCACCTTCAAGCAACGGCCGGTCGACGCGGCCATCCGGATTGGTAACGGCGGTCGCGAGTTTCAGGCGTTCCGTCCCGATCGCGTAAAGATCTATTGTCAGACCGGCAGCGGGCCGGCCGCGCGCAGTATCCAGAACATGTGTGGTCAACCGTGCCATGATTCCAGGCCTTCCTCTCGATCGAAGATTCCCGCCCTCTGCCTGGGCGGGGCATGTGCGGGGCGAACGGGTTTTCGGTTCTGCAGAAATGTGAATTGCCCGCGCAGCAGATGCAAGCGGGATATTGAGCAGGCCCCGGCACTTTCGCGAAACCGAATGGAGGGATATGGTGATCCAATGGCGGTCGAACCCCGATTCATCCATCTCCGCGTCCATTCGGTCTATTCCCTCCTGGAAGGGACCATGCACATCGATCAGTTGGTCGAAAGTTGCAGGGAGCAGGGAGCGCCTGCAGTCGCCGTGACCGACACCGGCAATCTCTTTGCCGCCCTCGAGTTTTCCGAAATTTCGGTTTCGTACGGTATTCAGCCCATCATAGGCTGCCAGCTGGATGTGGCAAACGGACCGCAGGCAGCGTCTCAAGAGAAGCGATCCCGTGTGCCGGCCGTGAGTCCTTTGGTCCTGCTTGTCAGGAACGAGCGCGGATACCGCAATCTGGTCAAGTTGAATTCATACGCATTCCTGGAATCCGGGTCCGGGATTCCCCATGTCGGTCTTGAACAGCTCGAAGACGGGCCAGAAGGGCTGATTTGCCTGACAGGAGGTGCTTCAGGTCCGGTCGGTCGACTGATCCTCGAGGGGAAGGTCGAGCGGGCGCGTGACCTGGTTCAGTCTCTTGCACGGATCTTCGGCGACGGCCTTTACGTGGAAATCCAGCGTCACCCGTCAGGTGCATACAGGGCAACCGAGGAGGAACGCGCGACGGAGCCCGCGTTTCTCGATATCGCCTATGATCTTGGTCTGCCCCTGGTGGCGACCAACGATGTCTACTTCGACAGTCAGGAGATGTACGCGGCCCATGACGCGCTGATCTGCATCAAGGAGGGGAGCTACGTTGACCAGAACGAGCCGCGACGCCGGCTGACCGAACATCATTTCCTGAAATCCGCCGAGGAAATGGCCGCCTTGTTCAGCGACCTGCCGGAGGCTCTCGCGAGCACGGTCGAAATCGCGCAGCGAAGCGCTTTTCGGGTTCCGGCGCGTGACCCGATTCTGCCAAGACTGGCGGAACAGGAAATGGATGAACTTCGACGCCAGGCGCGGGAAGGTCTGGGACAACGCCTTGCCTCCATTCCTCTTGCCGTCCCCGAAAGGGAATATCACGAACGCCTGGATTTCGAACTTGGCGTCATCGACGCCATGGGATTTGCAGGGTACTTCCTGATCGTCGCGGACGTCGTGCAGTGGGCGAAGGGGCAGGGGATACCCGTTGGTCCGGGCCGTGGGTCGGGCTCCGGTTCCCTGGTAGCGTATGCCCTGACGATTACCGATCTCGACCCGCTCCGGTACTCGCTCCTGTTCGAGCGGTTCATGAATCCGGAACGAATATCGATGCCTGACTTCGATATCGACTTCTGCGTGGACCGCCGCGAGGAGGTGATCACATACGTCCAGGAACGTTACGGGCGGGATCAGGTCGCCCAGATCATCACGTTCGGTGCGTTGCTGTCCCGTGCCGCCATCCGGGACGTAGGGCGTGTTCTACAGATTCCGTACAGCCGGGTTGACCGCCTCGCAAAAATGATTCCGGTCGACGGTGTCAAGCCGGTCTCGCTGAAAGAGGCGATGGAACAGCGGCAAGAGTTTTCGGAAGCGGCAGAAGCCGAACCGGTCGTGGCCAGACTGCTGGAGTACGCCACCCGCCTCGAAGGTGTCTACCGGAACGCGTCGACCCATGCCGCCGGCCTGGTCGTGGGCGATCGCCCGCTCGATGAACTGATACCGATATACAAGGATCCGCGTTCCTCGATGCCGGTTTCGCAGTTCAGCATGAAATGGGTTGAGCGTGCCGGGCTGGTCAAGCTGGATTTCCTTGGACTGAAAACCCTGACCATTATCCAGGAAACGCTTGATCTCCTTCGGCAACGTGGAATCGAGGTCGAAATCGCGGCGATCCCGCTGGACGATCCGAAGACATTCGAGTTGTACGCATCGGCCCACACGGTTGCGTTGTTCCAGGTCGAGGGTGCGGGCATGAAGGACGCCCTGAGGCGCATGCGTCCGACCAGCATTGCCGATATCGTCGCGTTGGTGGCACTGTATCGGCCCGGCCCGATGGAGAGCATTCCGACGTATTGCAACGTCAAGAACGGGATCGAACCGCGGAAGTTCCTTCACGAATCGATCGATCCGATCCTCGACGAAACCCAGGGCATCATCATCTACCAGGAGCAGGTGATGCAGATCGTCCGGGCGATGGCCGGATATTCGCTTGGAGGTGCCGATGTGGTCCGCCAGGCAATGGGAAAGAAGATCCAGGCGGCGATGAACGCGGAAAAACCGAAGTTCCTGAATGGTGCCAAGGCCAACGGTGTCAGCCGGACGAAGGCAATGGAAGTCTGGGACCTTCTCAACAAGTTTGCCAATTACGGCTTCAACAAGTCGCACGCCGTTGCCTATGGGGTCGTCAGCTACCAGACGGCCTGGTTGAAGGCGCACTATCCGGTCGAATTCATGGCCGCTGTGATGAATGCTGACCTGGTCAACACCGACAAGCTCAATGTCTACCGGCAGGATGTCGAGCGACTCGGAATCGAGTTCCGGCCGCCGTGCGTGAACCAGTCAAGCGCACGGTTCGTCGTTCGGGACGGCCGGCTGCACTATGCATTGGGCGGGCTGAAAAGCGCGGGTGCCGAGGGAATGAAACTGATCGAGGTGGCGCGGAGCGAGGGCGGACCGTTCACGGACATCCTTGATTTCGCCCGCAGGGTCGATCTCAAGAAACTGGGCCGTCGACCGCTGGAAACGCTGGCGCGGGCCGGCGCGTTCGACCGTCTGGAACACAACAGGGCGAAAGTTCTTTCGGCGATCGACATCCTGACTGAATTTTCGGCATCCGCTCACGAAGAGCGAAACAGCACGCAGATCGGTCTGTTCGGCAAGGAGGGCGAGGAGTTGCCGCCTCCGCAACTGCCGGTAACGGAAGAATGGGAGCCGATGGAACGGCTGCAAAACGAACATGAAGCAGTCGGCTTTTACCTGTCCGGGCACCCATTGGACGAGATGCAGGGTGAACTTGCGAAGCTGGGGGTCATCCGGTTTGCGGATCTCGAGCAGAGAATGGAACAAGCAGGGGAACGGGAACTGACGAGTGTCAATGTCGCCGGGACGATCATTGGTCGTCAGGACCGACGTTCGAGCAGGGGAAACAACCTGACGTTCGTCCAGTTGAGCGACCCGAGCGGCGGTTACGAGGTCACTTTGTTTTCCGACGTCGTCGACAAGTCACGCGGCGTGCTTCAGCCCGGCAACAATGTCGTATTGGCCGTTGATGTCGGCGGAGACATGGGCAACCGGAGGTTGCTGGCCCGCAGGGTCGAGTCGGCAGATGAGGTTGCCGCCAGGCTCGCACCATCCCGGATCAGGGTATTCATCAACGGAGAGGATGCGATTCGTTCGGTGGTACGGCAGGTTGCGGGTCATGCAAAGAACGGCTCCAACGGTCGACTTGGTTCGGTTCACCTGGTGATTTCGGACCGGAAGCTCCCGGGCGATGTCGAGGTCGCCGTTCCGCTGCGTTGCCGGGTAACGCCACAGGTCAGGGGGGCCATTTCGAGGATTGAGGGCGTTCTCAGGATCGATGACCTCGATGGCTGACCGGGCGTTGGAGGACGGAAAGCACGCCTCGGGCAAGTGCCCATCCACCTTTTCGCTTCAAGATTTGTGAATCGTACGAACGGACCATGATCAGCGAAATGGCGGTTCACTTGTAGAGATACGATCGTGTTTGCGAAATCCACCATATTCTTGGGAAACATTTCGGGTACATCGCGGCACATGCGATTTTCTTGGCGATACCATTCTCATCGTAAGCAAAGACAGCGGAAACATTTCCAATAAGGCGTCAAGCCTCAGCCGTTCAACGCGTTTTCGTACTTCATTTACTGTCTGGGTCTCGGCATTCGGCCGCATTTCAATGTGAGTCGTTGCCGGTTTGCCGGTTCCCATGACAAACCGGGGATAGCACTTTATATGGCCATCGGAATCACCTTCCATGCGATTGTGTTCGCATGAGTTTCCTGCAGTGTCTTGGCGGAATGGCGGAATGGCGGAATGGCAAAGCAAAAGGCTCAGCGAAATCAACGGCCACGGGCACGCCTGCCGAAAGGGTTTCGGGACTACTTCGGGCCGGATGTCATCGGCCGCGAGGAGATGCTGGAGGCGATCAGGGAAGTCTACCATCGTTACGGTTTCGAGCCCCTGGAGTCCCCTGCCGTCGAGACCGTCGAAGCGCTGGGCAAGTTCCTGCCCGATGTCGACAGGCCCAATGAAGGTGTGTTCGCATGGAAGGAAGACGAGAGCGACTGGCTGGCGCTTCGATACGACCTGACCGCGCCTCTCGCCCGGGTCTATGCCCAATTCAGAAACGAGTTGCCCTTACCCTACCGGCGTTACGCCGTCGGAACCGTCTGGCGAAACGAGAAACCGGGCCCGGGTCGATTCCGCCAATTTTACCAGTGCGATGCGGACACGGTCGGTTCGAAAAGTCCGGCCGCCGATGCGGAAATGTGCATGATGCTGGCGGAGGTCCTCGAGGCAGCGGGGATACGGCGCGGTGACTACAGGGTCCGGCTCAACAGCAGAACGGTTCTCGATGGAATTCTGCGGATGGCCGGAGCTCCGGGCTCGGACATGCCCGAAGATTCCGAACGGCGGCGGGACGCGGTCTTTCGGGCCATAGACAAGCTCGACAGGCTGGGGCCGCAGGGCGTACGCGCCTTGCTCGGTCCGGGCCGGAGGGACGAGAGCGGCGACTTTACCGCGGGGGCGGGCCTCAAAGAAGACCAGATCGAACAGATCATGGATGTGGTTGCGCCTGGCAAAGGGAGCGACGATGAGTTGATCCTGGCCCGACTTGACCGCCTGGGATCTGCAGCCGAAGACCTGTCAGCGATCGAACGCCTGGTCCGCGCACAGGGATTCGGGCCGGATCGAATCTGCATCGACACTTCGGTTGTCAGGGGTCTCGGCTACTACACGGGCGCGGTATTCGAAGCCGACCTCACGTTTGAGATCACCGACGCAAAAGGGCGGCGTCAGCAGTTCGGATCGGTCGCGGGAGGAGGGCGATACGACGGCCTCGTGCGACGATTCACCGGCCAGGATGTCGCGGCGACCGGGGTATCGGTGGGCGTTGACCGCCTCCTCGCCGCCGTTGACGCGCGGCGAGGTGATCCTGTCGGCGTCCGAGGAGGGACGGGGCCGGTCGTGGTCACGGTGATGGACCGCGATCGACTGGATTCATACCAGGGAATGGTTTCGGAACTTCGTGCGGCCGGCATCCGGTCCGAGATGTATCTCGGAAATCCGAAGAATTTCGGAGGTCAGCTTCGCTACGCTGACCAGCGCGAAAGTCCCGTTGCCGTCATCGAAGGATCGGAAGAACGGAACCGGGGCGTCGTGCAGCTCAAGGACCTCGTGGTCGGGCGCATGGTTGCCGTGGAGCTGGAAACCAGCGACGCCTGGAGAACCCAGCCGACCCAGATCACGGTTCCACGCGAACGCCTCGTCGAAGAAATACGCCGCCTCGTGGCGGTTTTCGACTTGCCGCCCGCGGATCAGAAGACGGAACTCGCACGACGGCGCGCGGTCTATCTCGGTCAGGTCTGACCCTTTGACCCTGCGGCTCAAATGACGGAATTTCCGGACATGCAATCGACGCCAACAGGATCTCGAGGCGGGGGGACAGAGGATGCGCGTTCAGGATCCGAAGGAGGCGTGGAAGCGCGCGATGTTGCACGCGGAATTCTCGCGACCTTTCAGCGATCAGGTGCGATCCTCGCCGATACGGAGATCCTGCAGCCAGCCGACCTCTTGCTTGATCTTTACGGCGAAGACATCCGCGCTCGCGCCTTCGTCACGCGTGACCCGGTCAGGGGTGAGTTCATTCTTCGGCCCGACTTTACCGTTCCCGTGGCGCGGAAGTACATGTCGGGTGTTCCCGGAGAAACACGGTTTACCTATCTGGGTCCCGTCTGGCGCATTCAACCTCCGGATTCGGTGCGTTCGCCCGAATCCTTGCAGGTCGGATACGAGATCTTCGGATCTGAAGATCGTGCCGGAACGGACGCGGAAGTGTTCGGGCTCTTCCACGAGGTCCTGGCGGCAGACACGCTCGATGTCGTCGTCGGCGACATGGGTATATTGCTCGCGGCGATCGCTTGCCTTGAGACACCTGAGCGCAGAAAGGTGATGCTTCGCAGGCACTTGTGGCGCCCGGGTCGATTTCGCAAGCTCCTGGACAGATTCTCCTGTACCCGGGATGAGCGCAGCTCCCCGAATGAAACCCGGGCGCGGGCAAATGAACCCGGACCGAACCGGTCCGGCGGCACGGGTGACGAGGTGGATGTGCATATCGGTCTCCGCGAGCCCACGGATATTGCTGCGCGCCACCGTGAACTTGAAGAGGAAGCGCGTACACCGCCGATCTCGCGTCACGAAGTCGTGACGATCGAGGCCGTGCTCGATCTCGGCGGAACGATGACAACGGCGCTCGCCGAGCTTGAGAGGTTGCTCCTGGGCATGCCCTTGCTCGAGTCCGCGGTTGCCGCGTTCTCCGATCGGAGGGACGCGTTACGATCGGTTTCGGTGGATGTTGACAACCTCCGTTTTGCATCCGGACACGGCCGCAGGACAATGGAATATTATGACGGGTTCGTTTTCGGTTTCAGGACACGAGACCGACATCGGTGGCCGGCAGTTGCCAGCGGTGGCCGCTACGATGCGTTGACCGGCCGCCTCGGGCAGGGGCGGTCGGTACCCGCGGTCGGCGGGGTCATTCGGCCTGATACGCTGACCGCGATCAGGGCTGGCCTGACGTGAGCTGTCTCAAGATCGGACTTCCTGCCAAGGGACGACTCCGTTCGGCCGCCACCGACTGGCTGGGCCGCTTTGGCGCAAGGGTGGTTCCACTGGGATCGGAACGTGCCTACTCCGGAAGCGTGGCGGGATTGAACGGGATCGAGCCGGTCTTTCTGCCGGCGGGCGAGATTCCCGGGGAACTTCAGCAGGGCCGAATTCACCTCGGAATAACCGGGCAGGACCTGATTCGCGAAAAACTGCCTTTTCGCCAGGCGCATGTTGACGAAATCTGCGCACTTGGGTTCGGTCACGCCGACCTTGTCATCGCGGTTCCGACGTGCTGGACGGATGTCTGGACAATTGACGATCTCGACGAAGTTGCGGGTCAGTTCCGTGATCTTCACGGCCGCCCGCTTCGGATTGCGACAAAATACCACAATCTGGTCCGGGAATTTCTCGCCGGGCACGAGTTGGCAGACTACCGGCTGGTCGACAGCCAGGGGGCAACCGAGGCGACGGTCAGGAATCTTGCGGCCGAAGTGGTCGCCGACATCACTGCGACAGGCCAGACACTCGGCGCCAACCACCTCAAGGTCCTTGACGACGGAATTGTCCTGTCGTCGCAGGCCGCGCTGTTTGCCTGTCGTCGCAGGCCATGGACGACGGCCGAGAAAAGCATCCTCGAAACCTTTGGCGCGCGCGCCGGGTTTGGCGTTCCGGAGTCCACCGGAGATTCAGGACAAACCGGGAGTTGATATCCCGGCCACGGTGAAACTTCAGAAGATTCCGATCTCGGCCAGTGTACGTTCAAGTTCGGGAGGCAGTTCGTCGCCGCTGTTTGTTTCCAGGTCAGCCGGGCTGTCGTCAGGCGAAAGATAACGCCAGCCCTGGAATGGTCGGCGGGGGAATCGGATTGTTCGTACCAGAACCGGGTCCATGACAATGCGGCAGCGCCGAATCGCGTCGCTGCCGATGCAGGATTCAAGGTCGAGAATGGTTTGCCGGACCTGGATTTCTCCCCTGATCACCCAGTACAGCGATCCTCCGGAGAGCACATCCGCCTTCCGCCTCGGATGCATCCTGGTGACATGCGAAGGCAGATACGACTCTCCCCGGGCCCGGGCTTCCGCACCCCGGCGATCCTGCCACATGGCGAGTTCGTCGACGCTGGAAACGCCGACGCACAACTTCACGAGATTGACGAATTGAGTGGTCACAAGAGTCACGCAATTCCGGATTCCGGAAATACTTTCGGCCGAAGCGCGGCAAAAGGCAACTCCGACGGGCGGAAAGAGGCCCGTCGGTGGCTTTGCATCGTCCGCGTCATTCGGGTTCCCTGAACTGGAGTGACGCGCTCGGGCAGGCAGAACGCGATTGCCGCCATGGGAAACGCAGAGTGGTGCCTGCGTGCGGCACGATACGCCCCGCCCGGTCTACGCGGGCGAAAATCTGCTTGCCAGATCGACTTGACCGGTTGTTCGCGATCCGCATACTCGGATGACGGACAGCCCGCAAGGACGAAGCTCAGGCGGCTCGTTATCTCCAGTTGAACCGCCGTTCCGATTCGGTCGGCAAAAAAAATGTCATTGACAAGCAGCCAAATGATCGCCATATAATGTTCTCCTTTTGTTCCAGACAGGATTCGCCATGAACGGATTCAACGCGCCAATTGCCGAACAGATCTGGGACATGAAATACCGGTTGAAGGATGCGTCCGGTGACCCGCTCGATGGAACCGTCGAGGACAGTTGGCGGCGCGTGGCCCGGGCGTTGGCGGCGGTCGAAGCGGACCCTGAACGATGGGAGCGCGAATTCTACAACGCTCTCGATGGATTCCGCTTCCTGCCGGCTGGGCGCATCCTGGCTGGCGCCGGCACCGGGCGTTCGGTTACCCTGTTCAACTGCTTTGTCATGGGAACGATTCCCGACAGCATGGACGGGATTTTCGCCATGCTGAAGGAAGCTGCCGTCACCATGC
>JAPOVX010000118.1:13163-32935 GCA_026707935.1 Paracoccaceae bacterium | reverse complement strand
CCAAATGGAAAAACACGCGGATTCGGCCGAAGCCGTTGCCGGCGACGGGAAGGGTGATGCCTGGACTGAAGACGGTCCCGCCGAACCGGAAGTTGACGCGGTCGTCAAATCGTCCGGCGGCGCCGACAAAGGCCTGGCCGGGGTATTCCCGGCTTCAGATGATGAAATGGATACCGGGGACCCCTCCGAGGGGTCGGGGATTGTCGATGTTCCCGAGGGCCGCGACAATTCGGGCGGGCGGAAGGGCCGTCACCGTGCAAAGTCCAGACGCGCACGCGACGAAAACCCTGTTGTCCATGCGGACGACAGCGAACATGAAGCGTCCGTCGATGGCAGGGAGTCTCCCGCTGACGTCGACTCGAACGGTGCTGGCGGAGTCGTGCCGGACACGGGAAACCACGCCGACAATGACGTCGAAGCGGCCGCACGGTTCCGCAAGGCATTGCCGCGGCGGTACAAGATCCAGGAGGTCATCCAGGTTCGCCAGATCCTGCTTGTCCAGACCGTAAAGGAGGAACGGGGAAAGAAAGGCGTATCCTTGACGACCTACCTGTCTCTGGCAGGTCGATACTGCGTCCTGATGCCCAATACCCCCCGTGAAGGCGGCATTTCGCGAAAAATCACCAACGCAGCAGATCGGAAGAAGCTGAAAGAGATCGCAGAGGGGATCAATGTGCCCGAAGGCGCGGGTCTGATCGTGCGGACCGCTGGCGCCAAGCGAAACAAGGCCGAGATCAGACGCGATTTCGAATTCCTGTGCCGTCAATGGGACGAAATCCGGGAGCTGACGCTCAAGTCGATCGCGCCAATGCTCATCTACGAGGAAGGAGGTCTGATCCAGCGATCGATACGGGACCTGTACAGCCGGGAAATCGAAGAGATCCTCGTGGAAGGCGACGAGGCCTACAAGGTTGCCAAGAGATACATGAAGATGCTCCTGCCCTCGCATGCAAAACGCGTGAAGCACTACAAGGACCCGATGCCCCTGTTCTCCAGGTACAGGATTGAAGGATTCCTCAACGATATCCTCAGTCCGGTCGTCCAGCTCAAGTCCGGAGGATACCTTGTGATCGACGTGGCCGAGGCCCTGGTTGCGATCGACGTCAACTCGGGACGGGCCACCAAGCAGGCATCGGTCGCCGAAACCGCGCTGAGCACAAACCTTGAAGCCGCTGAAGAATTGGGACGCCAGTTTCGGCTTCGCGATCTTTCGGGCCTCATCGCGATCGACTTCATCGACATGGACGAGCGAAGGGACAACGCCAAGGTCGAACGGGTGCTCAAGGAGGTCGTGAAGTCGGACAGGGCCCGTATCCAGATCGGGAACATCTCCGGTTTCGGAATCCTGGAAATGACGCGCCAGAGATTGCGCCCGGGGCTGCTCGAATCGTCGACGATTCCATGTCCCCAATGCCAGGGTTCAGGGACGATTCGAACCGACATGTCTCTTGGCCTCCAGGTCCTGCGACGACTGTTCGAGGAATCCCTGCGTTGCCGAGGTGGCGAAGTTCTCGTGGCGTCGGTTCCTGTCAACATCGCCAATTACCTGGTGAACGACAAGCGCAGTGCGCTCGTTGAACTCGAGGCGCAACGGGGAATAACCGTGCGCGTCGAAACCGATATGTCCGTGCCGGCTTCCGAATTCACGCTTTCGCGCAGGAAACCCGTGGCCGAAAGCGGTCAAAAGAGTACGTTAGAGGCCGTGTCGTTCGACAGCGTACTGGTCGATGAATCGAGTCCACCTGAACGCGACGGCGAACAGTCGGACGGCGCGGGCCAGTCCAGGCGGAGCCGCAGACGACGCCGGAGACGAGGGGGGCGCGGGGGTTCGGAAAACCGTGCGTCGGCCAGGAACACCGGAACCGAAGCAGCGGATGAGGATACCGGATCGAAAGGCGGCCAGGACTCCAGCCCGGAATTGCGTTCTGCCGAAGCAGACGTCGCGCCCGATGGCGAGGATGTTCCGACGGAACCATCCGAAACCGGAGTGGAACAGGAGGCGGTTGCGGCGGAGGCGGGTGACGCCGCGCCGAAGGGAACGAAAAAGCAGTCCTCCCGCAGGGGAAAGCGAAGGAGGTCTCGCAGGTCGGCCAGGGCAACCGACACCGAGGAGCGCGATGGCGATCACGTCGTCTCCGCCGATGTTGCACAGATTGCGGACCAGGGCACTTCGCCGAAGCCAGACGATTCCTCCGACGAAACGACTGAAGCGGATCAGGACGCCGCGACCTCGCAAGGCCGGAAAAGCTCCAATGGACGCCGGCGAAAGCGCGTCCGGTCAAAGGCTGCCCCCGATCAGGTTGCGCGTGAGAGAGCCGGAAAGCCGTCAAAGGAAGACATCGACCCAGCTGCCCGTTCCAGCGACGAATTCGAGCAGGATGCCCGTGCTTCGGAGGCTGCCGTTCCAGTTGATGTGCCAGCTGAAGACGAAGATCAAAAGGACGTTGACCCTTCTGGCCGGCGCCGTACGGGTTGGTGGACGACAGAGGATTCCGGGACTCCCCAGATTGCGGACAAGTAACTTGACGATGACGCATGTTAGGTGTTGCGGCAGGCGCGACCTCCTGGCCTCTTTCCGAGACAGCAGGTCGGTCATGTCGACTTGCGAAACACCTGGAGCGGACCGATGAAGCGACGACCGGTTCACCTGGCGATTGCAACCGCGCTTGCATGTACGGTTCTGGCAGGCCAGGTCCCGGCATCCGGTCTTGTCCGCGATGCCGAGATAGAGCGAACGATCAAGCTGGTGAGCGAGCCAGTCCTGAGTGCCGCAGGGATTGATCCGTCTTCGATCAGCTTTTTCGTTGTCAATAACCCTGAAATCAACGCGTTCGTGGCCGGGAACAGGAACATCATCATCAACTCCGGTCTCGTCCAGAAGCTGGATGGCGTGGACATGTTTCAGGCAGTCATTGCCCATGAGGTGGCCCACATCACCGGGGGGCATTTCTCTCAACGAGCGATCGCGGTAAACGAGGCTCGCACGGCCGCTGGCCTCGGAATGCTTCTCGGGTTGGTCGCCGCGGCGACCGGGAATTCGACCGCGGGAATCGGCGTCGCAATCGGTGCGGCCGATGTGGCTCAAAAAGGGCTTTACGCCTTTTCGCGATCCCAGGAATCGTCAGCCGATCGCCGCTCGATCGAATACCTGGCCGGCGCCGGGGTCAATCCCGAAGCAGCCATCGAGGTCCTTGAACTGTTGCACCGGTCCGAGTCTCTGCAGCGGTCAGGATCCGCCAGGTATCTCAGGACGCACCCGCTTTCAGCGACGCGGATCAACAGAATCGAAGAACTGGTCAGGAGGCACTCCGGCAATGTTGTCCGGAAAGACCAGGGCATCACCAGGGAGCATCAATATTGGTACGCGCGCGCGCGCGCCAAGTTCAAGGGCTTCCTGAATACCCCGTCAAGAAACATCCGAGAATTGAGGAATGCCGATTCAAGTGAGATCAACTCTCTCGTTCGGGCAATCTCCTACTTTCGACTTCCGGATTTCGATGCCGGTCTGAAGGAAACCGAACGCCTGCTCCGAAAAAGGCCGAACGATCCGTTTTACAATGAACTCAAGGGACAATTCCTGCTCGCGAGTGGTCGTGTCCGGCCGGCGATCGAATCGTACGACAATGCGGTCTCACTGGCTCCGAAAGAACCATTGTTGCTGGCTGGCCTCGGTCGGGCGCAACTCGCCCTGGGAAACCGGGAGTCAAATGCAGGAGCACTGAGGACCCTCAAGCGCGCGTACGACCTTGATCCCCGGGACGCACGAATGCTCAGGGATTTGGCGATCGCCTACCAGAAGGATGGGCAAAGGGGCATGGCTGCGCTTGTGACAGCCGAGAGATTTGCGTTGAATGGCCAGTTCGCCCAGGCTGCGACCCACGCCGGGCACGCGCAGAAACTCTTGCGAAACGGCTCTCCGGAATGGCAAAAGGCGAGGGACATTCTGCAAATGGTGGGACGCCTGAAGTGACAGAAATTTTCACGGTCGGAGCGGCGCGATGAAACGGGTTTCGATATCGGCATTGGCCATGTGTCTTGCCGTCAAGGGGATGGCGGTAACTGCGGGGGCGGAAGCGCTGGAGTTTGACCAGGAAACGCGGGACGCCCTGCACGGTGAAATCCGGGACTACCTGTTGTCCAACCCTGACATAATCCTGGAAATGCTCGGGATCATAGAAGAGCGGCGGAACCAGGCGGAGGAAGATCGGGACAAGCAGCTGTTTGCGGCATACCGGGAACAAATCACGGACGATGGCGTTTCGTTCGTTGGCGGAAATCCGGACGGCGATGTGACGCTTGTGGAGTTTCTGGATTATCGATGCGGATATTGCAGGCGGGCACATCCCGAGATCGCGAGACTGCTCGAGGACGACGGAAACATCAAATGGATCGTCAAGGAATATCCCATCCTGGGGCCTGAGTCGGTGTTTGCCGCCAAGATGGCGGTCGGTACGCTCCTTTCGTTGGGTGGCGATGCCTATGCGGCCCTTCACGATACGCTCATGACCTATCCGGGACCAATCAACAGGGCATCCCTCGAAGTCATCGCAGGGCAATCGGGACTGGACGCGCTCGCCGTCGAGACGGCGATGCAGGACCCGCAAGTTGACTCCCATATCCGTTCGATCAGGGAACTCGGCCGCGCGCTTGGAGTCAGTGGAACTCCGACGTTCATCGTGGGAGAAACATTTGTCCGCGGATTCGTGCCGAAGGCAGACCTGCAGCGGCTGGTTGACGCGACCAGAACCGGCGAACGCTAGTGCAGTTCGCCGTCCTTTCAATTGCTCGATCTCGAAAGTCCTCCGTCGTGGCGGTGAGGAAGGCAAAGGTGTCACGTCACTGACGATGCAATGCGGTCCTTGATGACCGGCGTCGGGTGGGCCGGAAATACTGATGTGGATTGAGGCAAATGGACAAGAAAGACCACGACCGGGATCTCGGCCTGATCAGGGAATTGGCCACGCTGTTTCGTGACCAGGACCTGTCGGAAATGGAGTATCGACGGTCCTACCCCGACGAATCGCACTTGAAGGTTCGCTTCGTCAGGAACGCGGGCGCGAATCCCGTTCCTGATTCGGCGCCTGTTGTTTCACATGTTGAAGCCCGAACAGTCTCCGGTTCGGATTCCGCCTCGATCACTGGCGAGCCGGGCGAGTCCGACGAGTCACATGAGCAGCATCCCGGATTGATAACGTCACCGATGGTGGGAACGGCTTACCTCCAGGCCGAGCCGGGAGCACCGCCATTCGTAAGTGCCGGGGACGAGGTTCAA
This sequence comes from Paracoccaceae bacterium, assembly GCA_026707935.1. Taxonomy (GTDB): domain Bacteria; phylum Pseudomonadota; class Alphaproteobacteria; order Rhodobacterales; family Rhodobacteraceae; genus JAPPHA01. The sequence continues at coordinate 27,663 of JAPOVX010000118.1, read as the reverse complement.
CAAGGCCAGACACTGCTCATCATCGAGGCTATGAAAACGATGAACTTTATCCCGTCGCCGAAGTCCGGCAGAGTCGGCCGCGTTTTCGTCGAAAATGCATCGCCAGTGGAGTTTGGCGCTCCGCTCATGATTATCGAGTAGCCCAAGTTACGAATCCGGCATGTTTTCCAAGGTTCTTGTGGCAAATCGGGGAGAGATCGCCCTCCGGATCATTCGTGCCTGCCAGGAGATGGGCATAGCCACCGTGGCCGTCCATTCGACGGCAGATGAAGATGCCATGCATGTCCGAATGGCAGACGAGAGCGTCTGCATCGGGCCGCCGCGGGCGACGGAGAGTTATCTGTCGCAGGCCTCGATCATATCGGCCTGCGATATCTCCGGAGCGGAAGCCATTCATCCCGGTTACGGGTTCCTGTCCGAAAATCCAGGATTCGTGGACATCGTTGAAGAGCACGGAATCCACTTCATCGGTCCATCCGCTGATCACATCCGTCGAATGGGCGACAAGATGACGGCGAAATCGACCATGTCACGCCTTGGCGTACCGTGTGTGCCGGGGTCGGACGAAAACGTCGCCGATGTACAGGACGCCCTCAGGATTGCCGGCGAAATCGGATACCCGGTTCTTGTCAAGGCTTCGGCCGGCGGTGGCGGCAGGGGAATGAAGTTCGCCCGCTCGAAGAGGGAACTCGAGGCGGCGTTCGGTTCCGCGCGTTCGGAAGCGCTGGCCGCATTTGGCAATGATGAAGTCTACCTGGAAAAGTACCTCGAAAGACCTCGCCATATCGAATTCCAGGTCTTTGGTGACGGTCGCGGAAACGCCGTACATCTCGGCGAACGCGACTGTTCGATTCAGAGACGTCACCAAAAACTACTCGAGGAAGCGCCAGGGCCGACGATGACGCCGGAACTTCGTTCGAAGATCGGGAATATCTGCACCAGCGCAATCGGCGAAATGCAGTATTCAGGTGCAGGAACCATTGAATTCCTGTGCGAGCAGGGAGCTTTTTTCTTCATCGAAATGAACACCCGGTTGCAGGTCGAACACCCGGTTACGGAGTCGATCTTTCAAGTCGACCTGGTCAAGGAACAAATCCGTGCCGCGGCCGGCCTGGAAATGACCCTTGATCAGGATCGGCTGCGTCTCATGGGGCACGCCGTAGAAGTCAGAATCAACGCCGAACGTTTGCCTGACTTCACGCCCTGCCCCGGACGCGTCACGACATTCCATGCTCCCGGCGGGTTGGGAGTCAGGTTCGACTCGGCCCTGTATCAGGGTTACGAGATCCCTCCTTACTACGATAGCCTTGTCGGCAAGCTGATTGTTCACGGCACGGACCGGCGTTCTGCCCTGGCTCGGCTCAAGCGGGCGCTGATCGAGCTGGTTGTCGATGGCATCGATACGACGGCACCTTTGTTCAGCCAGTTACTCGAGGAAAAGGACATTCAGGACGGCCGGTACGATATTCATTGGCTGGAGAGATGGCTGAGCGAACAATCCTGACTTGGTGAGGACGTTCAGATCGAAAGGACAATGAAAACACCGTGCGAGGTGGTTACGAAGGATGTGTTGCTGAAGGCATATTCGATCGGAATCTTTCCGATGGCCGAATCCGCGGACGATACGTCGGTAGTCTGGATCGCGCCCCAAAAGAGGGGGATATTGCCTCTTCACTCCTTTCATGCGCCGCGCTCGCTCAGGCGTCGAATTCGCAATTGTGGCTTTTTGATCAGGGTCAACCAGGACTTCGAAGGTACGATGGCCGGTTGTGCCGACCGCCCGTCTACATGGATCAGCGCAGGCCTCCGCTCGCTTTTCATGACACTGCACACCGAAGGCCATGCTCATTCCGTAGAGGTCTATGATCAGAACCATGTCCTGGTCGGGGGGCTCTACGGGCTGTCAATCGGCGGGGCTTTCTTTGCAGAAAGCAAGTTTTCCAGGGTCAGCGACGCGTCAAAGATCGCCCTTGCCTATCTTGTCGCGCGCATGAGATTCGGAGGATACGCTCTTCTCGATGTCCAGTTCCTGACGCCGCACCTTGCGCGGCTGGGCGCAATCGAAGTACCGTCAGCGGTTTACAGGCAGAACCTCGAGTCGGCACTGGCCAGGGACGCAGACTTCTTCTTGCTCTCCGAGTCAGTTCAACCTTCGGAGGTTGTGCACCTGATCACCCAGACATCATAGCGCGGGTGTTCGAGAGCAGACAGCGCCGGACTCGATGCAACCATCCAGCCGTTGAACCTTGGAGAGTCATCGCGTCTGTCGGTGATGACAAGCCGTGCAAAGGCATCAGAGTTCGGATTGCCTGCCGGAAACCTGCATTCGACAAGTTCGAGAGTCAGGAACCCTTTCTCGATCGATTGACCTTCCGACATCTCCAGTTCGTCGACCCGGCCGGAAAGGAAGTCAAGCATCCTCAGCGAGGCGCCAACTCCGTTTTCGGTCGCGACTGCATTCTCGATCGTTTCCGGACCGACAGGTTCCAGGTCGGACGTGGTGATTTTGTCCTCGACGACATCCTGGGTCAAGGCACCCGAAGCCAGCAGCATGAGCGTAAAGGCAGGCACGATCGGCCGAAAGTGACGCAATGCACGTTCCAGGGAAACCCTGACCGCCCTCGCGGCATCGTTGAGTTCACTTCTCACCCGAAAACGCCCTGATCAGCAGCGTGGTCAAACTAACCGCCCCCTGTGCGTCCTCGATTGCATCTCCGTGCTCCAGGTATTCGAATTCGGCGCCCGGAATGATCTGGACGTGATTTCCTCCCAGGAGACCGTCCATCGTGATCTCGACCGCAGAGTCGACCGGAATGGAAACCCCTTCGTCGATCGCAAGCGTAACGTCGGCGAAGTACGTTTCCATGTCGAGGGAAAGGTCTGATACGGTACCGATCTTGACACCCGCAAGCCGTACGTCGGTTCCGCGAATGATCCCGCCGACATCCCGGAATTCCGCATGAATCTGGTAGCCATCGTCGTGCGTACGGGTTCCGATTGACCCGGCCGCAAAGAAAAGAAAAAAAGCCGCGGCTGCGATGACCAGTGCGCCAATTACCGTTTCGGTAATGTTCTCCGACATCACTCAACTGTCCCCTTGGCCGGGTTGATCACCGGTTCCGGCTCGGTTCATTCAGGGCTGTTCGGGGTCCATGCAGTGTAGCCAGGCCGTGCCCCGGGATTCCCGGATCGAAGGCTTCCCTTGGGAACATATGCCTTGTTGGTACCGGTCATGTTGGGCACATGCGGCTTTTCCCAGTCCTGCCTCGAAACTGATCGCTCCGTCGGTGGTGTTTCGCAGGTATGATGGAGCCATCCGTGCCATTCAGGCGGAACCCAGGAGGCCTCGGCTTCACCCGCAAATATGACCCACCGTCGTTGCCCGTTCTGGAAGTAACGGTTTCCCTGGTCGTCAACTCCGACGTAATTCCCCCGCAGCCAGGTATGGAACTGGGTATTCAGCGTCTGGCCATTCCACCATGTGAACAATCGGCTCAAAAACATCTCTTGTGTCCGTTGTCCTTCATTTCACGTCACGTTCCGCCGCGTCACGACCCGGTTGCCGACAACTCCAGCCGATCGCCGAAAACCCGGAGCGGTTCACACCCGCGCAACACGGTATCCTCATTGACCACGACCTCCTCGAGGTCTTCAAATCCGGGCAGGTCGAACATCGTGTCGAGCAGGATGTCCTCCATGATCGACCGCAGTCCCCTGGCGCCCGTCTTGCGTTCAATGGCGCGCGATGCAATTGCCTTCAAGGCCTCGGGAGTGAACTTCAGCACCACGTCCTCGAGTTCGAAAAGGCGCTGGTACTGCTTGACCAATGCGTTCTTCGGTTCGGTAAGGATTGCAACCAGCGAATCTTCATCGAGGTCTGACAGTGTCGCGATGACAGGAAGGCGACCGATGAATTCCGGTATCAGCCCGTATTTCAACAGGTCTTCGGGCTCGAGGGATTCGAGCATCTCGCCGGTCTCCCGCGTGTCCTCGTCCCTGACATCCGCTCCAAACCCGATCGCCGACCCCCTCCCACGCCGCGCAATGACTTTCTCCAGGCCGGCGAATGCGCCGCCGCAAATGAAAAGGATGTTGGTCGTGTCGACCTGCATGAATTCCTGCTGGGGATGTTTCCTGCCGCCCTGTGGTGGAACCGAGGCAACCGTACCTTCCATGATCTTGAGAAGGGCCTGCTGGACTCCCTCACCGGAAACGTCACGTGTTATCGAGGGATTGTCCGCCTTTCTCGTGATCTTGTCGACTTCATCGATATAGACGATGCCCCTCTGGGCACGTTCAACGTTGTATTCTGCGGCTTGCAGCAACTTGAGAATGATGTTCTCGACATCTTCCCCGACATAACCTGCCTCCGTCAGTGTCGTGGCGTCAGCCATGGTAAAGGGAACTTCGAGAATTCTGGCCAGGGTCTGGGCAAGCAGGGTCTTGCCGCATCCCGTGGGGCCAATGAGCAGAATATTCGACTTGACCAACTCGATTTCGGAGTTCTTTTCGTCGTGGTTGAGGCGTTTGTAATGGTTGTGCACGGCGACCGAGAGGACGCGCTTGGCCATGTCCTGCCCGATGACATAATCGTCGAGAACCTTGCAGATTTCGGCAGGAACAGGAACGCCGTCCGAGGTCGCTGACAACCCGCTTCTGACTTCTTCGCGAATGATGTCCATGCACAACTCGACGCATTCATCGCAGATGAACACTGTTGGCCCGGCGATCAGTTTGCGAACCTCGTGCTGGCTCTTGCCGCAAAACGAGCAATAGAGCGTGTTTCCGGAATTCTTGCCTTTGGTCTTTGCCATCCCCGTCTTCTCCTGCCGTTACTGCCCTTCGGGTGACGGTGTTACAAGGCCGTTTACTCACGCATTGCCCTGTGCCTCATTCGTGCGAACCTAGTGTAGAAACTGCCGAGGCACAACGCGTCTCTGGTCGCACGTGGACGAGGCATCTGCAGTCACCGGATCAACGATCCCGGCCCAGTTCCGCACTCCTTTTTTTCTTGCCTGTATCCCCGGGGATCATGGCCCGGAATCACTCCGTTGCGGCAGCATCTTCCCGTTTTTCGACGATTTCATCAATGAGCCCCCAGTCCTTCGCTTCTTCGGCAGACATGAAGTTGTCACGATCAAGTGCAGTTTCAACATCTTCGAGCGGTTTCCCGGTATGGGATACATATATTCTGTTCAACCGGTCCTTGAGATCAAGGATTTCCCTCGCATGCAAGGCGATGTCCGATGCGGTTCCCTGGAATCCGCCCGACGGCTGATGCACCATGATCCGGCTGTTCGGCAGGGCGTAACGCATGCCGGGTTCACCTGCCGCGAGCAAAAGGGCCCCCATTGACGCAGCCTGTCCAATGCAAAGTGTCGAGACCTGGGGACGAATGTACTGCATGGTATCGTAGATCGACATTCCGGAAGTCACGATCCCGCCCGGGCTGTTGATGTACATTGCTATGTCCTTCTTGGGGCTTTCCGCTTCCAGGTACAGCAATTGTGCGACGACCAGAGTGGCGGTCAGGTCCTGGACGGGCCCCGACACGAATACGATTCGCTCCTTCAGCAGCCGTGAATAGATGTCATAGGCCCGCTCCCCTCTCGATGTCTGTTCGACAACCATGGGAACCAGCGTGTTCGCATAAACTTCAAGAGGGTTTTTCACCTGTACTTCTCCGTTGCGGCGGCGATTTTCCAGTTTCGTCCATTCAGTCGAGAGAAACCGGTGTGCGGACGTGGTCGTGGTCGAAATGACGTCACGGTGATCCTGCCGGGAAATTCAAGATTCGAGTGTCCGCGACATGGTTGCGATTTCGTCGAGGCTCGCACTTTTTTCCGTGACATTCACCTGCGAAAGGACCCAGTCGGCGACCTTTTTCTCCAGGCACGCACCGTACAAGGTGTCACGCCACTGCCGGTTTGGCAGGATTTGCTCTTTCCAAACATTGGGAGCAACGGGACGGTAGTTCGTGCTGTATTCCTTGTACATGTCACCCTCCGACACCGAAATGTCCTGCTCTTTCGCAAGCTGCGAAAACAGAAACCCGGTGCGAAGACGGCGGACGGCAATCCGGTGCAGTTCGTCATCTGATTCCCCGGAATTCCCGTTGGAGTCTCCCGGAGAGCCAGGAGATTCCTCGCCGCCCGCAACTTGCTCCGGATTCGCTTCATTACCGGCCGAGTCACCGGTTTCTCCATTTTCCTGCCCGACATCCCGGGCGTTCTGGCCCTCTTCGTCTCCGGTCGGTTCTTCCGGCTGCTCACCGGCGTCAGGTTGTTCAAGCGCCTGCCTGACCCGATCGATTTCATCTTTCAGGACGTCCGGCGGAAGTTCGAAATCGAGTCTTTCCACGAGTTCGTCCAACAGGCGGGCCTTGGCGATCTGTTCTGCAATCCTGGCGGAGTCGAACTTCAGGTTCTCGCGAACGCGGTCCTTCATTTCGTCAAGGGAGTCGAATCCGAGCAATTCTGCCAGTTCCTGGTTGATTTCCCTGGTTTGCGGGCAACTGATCGCGCTAATTTCGCAATCAAACAACGCCTGTCTGCCCGCTATCTTCTTGTCCGAATGATTCGAGGGGATCGTAACCTCGACAGTGCGTCGGTCGCCCGCCTTTGCCCCCAGGAGTTGCTGTTCAAATCCCGGAATAAATGTTTCGGATCCCATGATCACGGGGAAATCCGTAGCGTTGAGGCGATCGACAGGAGTCTCGTCAACCGTTGCAGTGAAGCTGACGACAACCTTGTCTTCCAGGCAAGCCCCTTCGTCGTCCTGCCTTTCAGCGTAAACCGGGTTCGCACCGGCGTATTCCTCGAGCGCCTCGGTGACGTCCTTCTCATCCACGACCGGATCCGGTCGCTCGATCCGGATACTGGAAAGATCAACTTCCGGAATGACCGGCGTACACTCGTAGGAAAACTCAATGTTGATGTCGGGATCGTCGGGCGAGTTCTTCAACTCCACCTTGGGCTGCCTTACGGGCTTTTCGTCCTTTTTCGCCAGATGGTCATTGATGCCTTTCTGGACGACTTCCATCCATACGCTCGCCCGGGTGCGCTTGCCGTATATCCTTCGGAGCACGGATACAGGAGCTTTTCCCCTGCGAAATCCCTTGATCTGGGCTGTAACGCCGAGTTCCCTCAGTTTTTCCGTGACCTTTTCGTCAACCTCCTCGGCCGTTGCGGTCAAGGTGTAGGAACGGGACAAGCCCTCGTTGAGATTCTCGGTGATTTCCATAATTGTGGTGTTCCGATGTTTCTGACTTCGATGCAAAGGGTCCCATGAAAACATGTGGTGCGGGTGGAGGGACTTGAACCCCCATGCCTCGCGGCGCCAAATCCTAAATCTGGTGCGTCTGCCAATTCCGCCACACCCGCGGAATCCGATAACGAGTGGCGGTGACTGCCACCCGAAACCGGCGCACTTCTAGCAAAGGCGTTGCAGCATTGCGAGAGAAAACCGCCAGTCGAAAAACCGGTTGACGGACATGGGTACGGCGCGGAATTCAGGGGCCCTGCCGTCCTGTTCCCGCAGGCCGATTGACGCCCATCGATCTAAACAGCGGTGGCAGTTCCTCGGCGATGTCCTCCGAGACCAGTCCGGGTCCGAATTGACGCGCCGCCTCGGTGTGCAGGTAGACTGCAGACGCCGCGGCCTGATGCAGCTCGAGTCCGCGCCCGAGCAAACCCGCGATCATTCCGGCAAGGACGTCACCTGATCCGGCTGTCGCGAGCCATGGAACGGACCTTCTTCCCGTTGCCGCGTTGAGCCAGGGCACCTTACCGGGGGTCGCAATAATGGTATCCGCGCCCTTGAGAACAACCGTACACCCTGCCCGGCCCGCGGCTTCCCTTGCCGCGTCGATCCGGGAATACGCCGGCCATGTCTCGGGAACGCGGGCATGTTTTTCCGAGATGTCGGGAAACAACCGGGAGAATTCTCCAAGATGCGGAGTCAGGACAACCTTCGGGTGAAGCCTCCTCATGAGCGAACAGGGCGTGTCTCCCCACATGGTCAGGGCATCGGCATCCAGTACGAGGAACCTGCCGGAGCGAAGGAGCGCAGAAACCAAACGGCGGGCCCCGGTGTGCAATCCGAGGCCAGGGCCCGCGCACAGGGAGTTGATGCGCGCATCGGACAGGATGTGTTCGAAGTCGCCATGCCAGTCGAATCCCCTGGTCATGATCGCGTTCAATTGTGCCGCGTGTTCACACAGGGCCGAATTCTCGCAGGCAACCGTCACGAGCCCGGCGCCGACCCGGAGGGCTCCCCTTGCCGCGAGACGCGCAGCACCGCCCCGGCCGGCGGGACCGGACACGATCAGCGTATGGCCATGAACGTACTTGTGATGTTCGGCGCGCTTTTCGAGAGATGTCTTCAGGGCGAGTGCCTCGAGCCCCGTGAGCATTGCGGCGGGATCGCTGGCGTCTTCCAGTGTAATGTCCCTGACGATGACGTCTCCGCAGCAACCGGCGCCTTCTGCAAGGAAGTGTCCCGGCTTGGCGGCATGAAATGTGACCGTCAGGTCGAAGGGCGGAACCGGATTCAGCAACCGGCCGCTGTCGGAGCAGACACCGCTCGGCACATCGATGGCTACCATTGCCAGTGGCGCCCGGCAAGCCGCTTCCATGAGCAAACCGTCAAGGCCACCTCCAAGAGGGCGGCTGAGGCCGGTTCCGAAAAGCGCGTCGACGAGGATCGTCTTCCCTTTCGTAATCCATTGGGGATCGGTTTTGTCTCGCGCACCGATGGGGTGGATATCTCCGAGACGACGCCATTTCTCGAGGTTGGCGGCCGCATCCGGAGGGACTCTGTCCGCCCTCCCAAACATCGCCACCCGCACGGGCCATCCAAGTTCAGCGAGCAGTCGCGCGACAACAAAGCCGTCACCACCGTTGTTTCCCGGGCCGCAGAATACGAGGACGTCACGATCCGTTCCCGGCGCTCCGGTGCCGTCGCGACGACGTGCGCCCCATCGCCGGCAGATCTCCTCGACAACAGCCTCGCCGGCGCGTTCCATGAGACATTCACCGCTTCGGCGACCGGACCGGATCATGTCCGTTTCCAGTCGGCGCATCTGTCCTGACGTCAAGATCCGATCCATCATCGTGATTCCATTTTGGTTATCATTTGTGCAATTTGCCTATCCCGCGATCAATTCAAGCCGAATTCGAGGACAATGCCATGCGCGCCCAACCGGTTGAATTGCCCGAAGGAACGGGACGTGGTGAGTCGCGCGCACGGCGATTGGCCAAACCCCTGTATTCGAAACTTCGGTGATCAAGGAACGAAGACAATGAAAAAGATCGAGGCGATAATCAAACCGTTCAAGCTTGACGAAGTCAAGGAAGCGTTACAGGAGACCGGCATCCAGGGGCTGTCAGTGATCGAGGCGAAAGGATTCGGTCGCCAGAAAGGACATACCGAACTCTATCGAGGTGCAGAATACATCGTTGACTTTCTGCCCAAGGTGAAGATTGAGGTAGTGCTTGCCGACGACCAGCTTGAAGCCGCAATTGAAGCCATCGTCAAGGCGGCCAGGACAGACAAGATCGGAGATGGAAAGATATTCGTTTACGAGATCGAACAGGCCGTCCGCATCCGGACCGGAGAGGAAGGGGTTGACGCTCTTTAGTCTGCGGGTTTGAACCGGGTTCACCCATTGCCAACCTGAGCCAAGGAAGAAAAAGAAATGAGTGCCACAGAACTCCTGAAGATGATCAGCGACCACGACGCCGCATATGTCGATTTGCGCTTTACCGACCCTCGCGGCAAGCTGCAGCATGTCACGATTGCGGCTGATCATGTCGACGAGGACTTTCTCGAAGAAGGAATGATGTTCGACGGATCCTCCATCGCGGGATGGAAGTCGATCGACCAGTCGGACATGAAGTTGATGCCGGATACGGAATCCGGGTACCTGGATCCCTTCTATGCCGAGAGAACGGTTGCCGTACATTGCTCGGTCCTGGAACCCGATACGGGTGAGGCCTATGAGCGGGATCCACGGAGTACCGCACAGAAGGCGGAAGCCTATCTCGAGTACACCGGCGTCGGCGATACCTGCTACTTTGGACCGGAAGCCGAGTTCTTCGTGTTCGACGACGTGCGTTTTGCCAACACAATCAACAAGGTATCTTACGAAATTGATGCGATTGACGCGTCATGGAACACCGATACCGAGTATTCCATGGGCAACATGGGGCATCGGCCGGGTGTCAAGGGGGGATACTTTCCGGTCAACCCGACCGATGCATCGCAGGATCTCCGTTCGGAAATGCTGAGCACGATGAAGGGCATGGGGATGAAGGTGGACAAACACCACCATGAGGTCGCGTCATGCCAGCATGAACTTGGCCTCATATTCGATACCTTGACCCGCCAGGGCGACGAATTGCAGAAGTACAAGTACGTCATCCATAACGTTGCGCACGCCTATGGCAAGTCCGCGACCTTCATGCCAAAGCCTGTTGCGGGCGACAATGGAACCGGCATGCACGTGAACATGTCGATCTGGAAAGGAGGCAAGACGATCCTTGCCGGCGACAAGTACGCCGATCTTTCTCAGGAGGCGCTCTACTGCATTGGCGGCGTCCTCAAGCACGCCAAGGCGCTGAATGCATTCTCGAACCCGGGGACGAACAGCTACAAGCGCCTGATTCCGGGTTTCGAGGCTCCGGTCCTCAGAGCATACTCTGCCCGCAACCGGTCAGGATGCGTCAGGATCCCATGGACTAGCTCTCCCAAGGCCAAGCGCATTGAAGTGCGCTTTCCCGACCCGTCGGCCAATCCGTATTTCTGTTTCGCATCGGTGTTGATGGCGGCAATCGACGGCATCCGAAACCGGATCGACCCGGGAGAGGCCATGGACAAGGATCTTTACGATCTTCCGCCGGAAGAACTGGCGGGAATACCGACCGTCTGTGCATCGTTGCGCGAGGCCCTGGGTGCCCTAGAGGCCGACAAGGAGTTTCTGCTGGCCGGAGATGTATTCACGGAAAACCAGCTTGCCGGATACATGGATCTGAAATGGGAAGAGATCTACAAGTTCGAACATACGCCCCATCCGGTCGAGTTTGAAATGTACTACAGTTGCTGACCAGGTCCGGATGTCGATCTCCTGACAGGCTGTTTCATCCTGAGGCCCCCGAATTCGGGGGCCTTTCGATTCGGGAACCACGCTTCGAAGTTCAGGATCGACTCGCTGCGGTTGCTTTGCCTGGTTCTGCGGCAAAGAACGTTCAACGATCAAGCAGAGGGCAACCCGGACCGACGTTCTCTTGAGACACGACCCATGTATGGATCCCGAAAACGACGGCTTGGGACTCCGGGAGTTTTCGAAGTGTTTGCAGCTCAACGCGAATCCATTTCCTTCCATCGCCCGGCTTCGAACGCCGTGCGTTTTCACGTCTTGGCTGAAACAGGTCCGGATCGTCATAGACGAGGTTGTTGGCGCGCCAGAGCGGCCGTTCGGGAACGAGTGCGTCGAATACGCGCTGGACACCCCGGGCGACCCGGTCGTCGTACTCCGGAATCGGTTGATGAATTGAAGTCAGTGGCCTGCAAAGTTTCTCACCGAGACTCCAGCTTGCCGGAAAACAGAGAATCCCTGCGGTGAGCACATGCTCCGTCCCGGATTTCTGCAGAATGCAAAAGTCCTCCTGCACGAGGCGCCCGACGGTTGCGAGTGGGTGCCGGCCATCCAATCGGACCGAAACGCCGTCCGGTCGGGTCACGATGTTCTTTTTCCTGCAAAACCCCCGGATTTCCGTGACGGTTTCGATGACCAGTTCCAGGAGTTCCGCCGCAGCATTCCCGGCCACGTCCAGGCAGGCAAACACACCCGGAAAGTGATGTTCAACGAGGTGGTCGCGGTAGGACATCTGCTCGCCGTAGACATCGTCGACGACCAGCCAATGGCGCGGATTCAGGGGATTCAGTCCAGGTAACCTGCGGGTTCGTTCCTCGCTCCACGGTCGAACGGGCAATTCCGCCTGGCAAATCGCCGAAAACCGTCCTCTTTCGGATCCGTCACCAGCCCGGGTCGCCGCAGATTCAATTGCCATGCACAGGACTCGCCGCGTCACGCTTGCTTGTTAGCGACAGTTTTTCACGGCTCTTGCCGCAATCGGGCAGGAATTCCGGGCAGGCAGGATGGCCATTTTCCAATGAACGCCGGCATCGATTCGTTTGCGGCCTGGAGACACACCGTGGTAGGGGCAGTTGCCATGAATATCGGCACCGGAAATAACAGTCGAAAGATTGACCCGACCCGGGGACCGAACCTACCTGACGGATCGCCAAACGACAATGACCGCCTGGAGATAGGACCGACGCAACTTGCGTTTCGGGAATGGGAAAAGGCGGGCTTGACTCTTCCGAACCTGGCCAGGATGCGCGAGTTCCGATGGAGGAGGTTGACCCGGCACATCGTGGAACGCGACTACGGGGCAATCCTGCTTTTTGACCCCCTCAATATCCGTTACGCGACGGACACGACCAACATGCAGCTCTGGAATGCCCATAACCCGTTTCGGGCGGTCCTGCTTTGCGCTGACGGCTACATGGTCATCTGGGACTACAAGATCGCCCCGTTTCTGAGCGAGTTCAATCCGCTTGTTCGGGAAAGACGAACGGGAGCTGCGCTGTTCTATTTCGCCGCCGGTGACACGGTGGAAAGCGATGCCACGAATTTTGCGGGTCAGGTTCGCGAACTCGTGAATGTCCGTGCCGGCAGCAACCGTCGGTTGGCAGTCGACAAGATCATGGTTGCCGGGCTCAAGGCCCTCGAGGCCGAGGGTTTCGAGATTTTCGAAGGGGAAGAAGTCACGGAAAAGGCAAGGGCAGTCAAGGGACCTGACGATATCCTCGCAATGCGCTGCGCCCACGATGCCTGCGAAAAAGCAGTCGAAGCGATGCGGAGTTCCGCGGTACCGGGGCGGTCGGAGGACGAAATCTGGGCGACGCTCCATGCCGAGAACATCCGGCGGGGCGGCGAGTGGATCGAGACCAGACTCCTGGCGACGGGCCCGAGGACCAACCCGTGGTTTCAGGAATGCGGTCCCCGCATCCTGCAAGACAATGAAATCCTGGCGCTGGATACCGATCTGGTCGGGTGTTACGGGATGTGCGTGGACATTTCCCGAACCTTCTGGATCGGCGACAGAAAACCGCGCAACGACATGATTCGTGCCATGCGGCACGGCGTGGACCACATCCGCGAAAACACGTCCATTCTCGCGCCGGGGGTCAGCTTCAAGGAACTGACCTTTGGCGGTCACCACCTGGACGAGATTTACCAGAAGCAGAAATACGGCGTCAAAATGCACGGCGTCGGCCTTTGCGACGAGTGGCCATCGATCGTTTATCCCGACGCGTATCGCCCAGACCGTTTCGATTACGTTCTTGAACCAGGCATGGTTCTTTGCGTCGAGGCGTTGGTCAGCGAGGAAAACGGTGACTTCTCGATCAAGCTGGAGGATCAGGTTCTCATTACTGAAGATGGTCACGAAAACCTGACCTCATACCCGTTCGATCCAGCATTGATGGGTGAAACCTGACGAAAGATGCGCGACCGACATACCGCGGTGTTCGGACAGAACGGAACAAGGCCGGAGCGTGGGAACCCGGGGAATCGAACCGTCGTGGTCTCTTCGCCCCGCCGTTTCCGCTCCCTTTCCGGAAAGACTGCAAGCATAAGCCGGGTTGTTCATGCGGAATCTCGACGACAACACCGATTCGACCGCGAGCGAGAAAGATCCTTCAATCCGCGCCCGGTGAAGTGTTTTGCCGTTCACCGATCCCTCGCACCGGGCATGACAAAGGGGGCGCGATTTCTGATCTCGGAATCGTGATCACGTCTCTTCGTGGGAACGCCGGGGTTCCGCTTCATTATTTTGATTGCCGTGCTAGTGTCGCCGTCAGTAATGGCCGTGATGTCGAACACGAGACCGTGTCGCCATGTCGGCGATGACATCGCCCATGTAATGATCCGGAATCATGCAATGCCCCAAGTCAAGTTTTCATTCGCCGGCCATTCGGGAGACATGTTGTCCGCACGCCTGGATCTCCCTGCAACGTCACCTCGTGCCACGGCCTTGTTTGCGCACTGTTTTACCTGCTCGAAGGATATTCCTGCCGCACGTCGGATTTCTCAGGGACTGGCCGCGCTTGGTTTGGCCGTCCTTCGTTTCGACTTCACAGGCCTCGGTCGATCCGGCGGGGAATTCGCCGCCACGGGCTTCTCGACGAACGTGCAGGATCTGATCCTGGCCGCAAGAGCCCTGGAAGACCAGATTCGGGGACCGAGCCTTTTGATCGGACATTCACTCGGCGGCGCGGCGGTACTTAAAGCCGCAGCTGAATTACCGTCCGTCAAGGCAGTCGTAACAGTTGGAGCCCCAGCTGATCCCGAACACGTGCTGCATAACTTCGAAGGTTCGCTCGGGGAAATCGAGGAAGTCGGAGAAGCGGAAGTGTCCCTGGCCGGGCGCAA
>JAPOVX010000118.1:11044-13153 GCA_026707935.1 Paracoccaceae bacterium | reverse complement strand
GTTCGTTGATGACGTGACGAAGACGGAATTGTCCGAGTCGATCGGAAAACTCCGTCGCGCACTTCTCGTATTGCACTCGCCCGTCGATCAAACGGTCGGGATTGAGAATGCCGCGGCGATCTATGCAGCGGCTCGCCATCCGAAGAGTTTTGTCACCCTGGACAGTGCAGATCATCTGCTTTCGCGAAAGGAAGATGGGGAATATGCCGCCCAGGTCATCGGAGCCTGGGCAGCCCGCTATCTCGATGTCACCGCACAACCGGTTCCGGAAAGCGTTCCAGAAGGAATCGTCAGGTCAGCCGAAGCGGAGCCGAACGGATTTCTTCAGAACATCATGGCTGGCCCCGCCCACCACGTCTGGGCAGATGAACCGGAGAGCTACGGCGGCACCGACATGGGCATGACTCCCTACCAGTTCCTTTCGTCAGGGCTGGCTGCATGTACATCGATGACCGTTCGAATGTATGCGCGGCGCAAGGGGTGGCCACTCGATCACATCCATGTGGACGTCTCGCATGAGAAGGTCCACGCAAAGGACTGCGAATCGTGTGACACGTCTTCCCAGGGGACGCGAATCGATCGGTTCCAGCGGATGATTCAACTGACCGGAGAACTTTCGGACGAACAGAGGCGGCGGTTGTTGGAGATCGCCGACAAATGTCCTGTCCACCGCACTCTGGAGGGGACGATTGACATACAGACCTCACTGGCTCCCGAAGGCGGGAATGGCTGAGCGCGGAAAACACCCGGACGGAATCGGGTCATTCCGAGTGTGAATTCCGAAGTCGTTGTCCATTACGACATTCGATCCGATCAACCGGTCAGGCGGATCGTGTTTTCCCGCTCCGATCCTCCCCGGTCAGGGATGCCAGTTTCAGCCGCTGTATCTTTCCCGACGGCCCCTTCGGCAATTCGTCGAGCAGGAAGATGCGATCGGGACTCTTGAATTCGCCCAATCGTTCCCTGCACATATCCATCAGTTGGCCAGCGGAAACGGATGTTCCGCTTCGCAACTTCACGGCGGCTTCGACACGTTCGCCGTACCTCTCGCACGTTCTAGGGAAGGCGGCGGCTTCGACGACATCGGGATGCGCATAGAGCGTTTCGTCGATTTCGCGCGGTGCGATATTCTCTCCCCCCTTGATGATGAGTTCCTTGAGCCTCCCCGTGACGAACACGTACCCGTCGTCGTCGAGGGTGCCAAGATCGCCGGTGCGAAGCCAACCGTCTTCAGTCCGTGACTCCGCCGACGCCACAGGGTCCCTGAAGTAGCCCCGCATGACATTGGGACCACGCACAGCGATTTCGCCTTCTTGTCCAGGAGGCAACGGAACGAATTCGGGCGAGAGAATTGCAATGGAGTTGCCATAGGCGATTCCGGGTGAGCCCAATTTGCGTCTTCCGGGTGGCAGGGGGTTGGACAGGATTTGCGCCGCTGCTTCAGTCAGTCCCATTGTTTCGATGACCGGAATACCGAAACGGGACTCGAATGAGCGTTGGACATCCGGCGAAAGCGCGGACGAAGCTGATCTTCCAAAGCGTATTCTTTGCCGTACCATTGAATCCGGCTCGGTCTCGCCATGTACGAGGTAGGAGATGATCGTCGGGACGGCGGAAAACCACGTCACCTCGAACTCGCCGCACTGTTGCCAGAAACGCCCGGCAGAAAACCGTTCGCAGACAGTTACCGACCCTCCCGAAACAAGCGGCCCCAAGATGGTCACGCAAAGACCGTTGATATGGTAGATTGGAAGTACGCAGTACGCCCTGTCTTCCGGCGTCAATTCGTGAGCCTGGGCCGTTGTCCACCCGCCGGCAAGAAGGCTGGAGTGCGTATGGAGCACGCCCTTCGGGCGACCAGTTGTTCCCGACGTGTACATCAAGAGGGCGTCGTCGCCTGCCGCGACGTCGTGCAGTTTCGACGCACGCTCGCTCCACGAGTGATCGGTGCCATTGTCGACGGGCACCGCGGTGACGTCCAGCGCGACCGAGGTTCTCGCTGCATCAAGCAGGTCGAAACGACCATGATCCAGGAAGACGAACCTGGCACCTGAATGATCGAGCGCATGGGCGACCGCCGCCGGACCGGCAGCTATGTTGATCATGGTG
>JAPOVX010000118.1:0-11034 GCA_026707935.1 Paracoccaceae bacterium | reverse complement strand
ATGGTGAGACGAAATCCGCCGTAGAGCACGCCGAACAGGAGTGCGACTCCAGCCCGCCCGTTCGGAATCATCACCGCGACGCTTTCTCCCCGGCGAATTCCGAGGCCGGTCAGTCGGCGGGCAATGTCGTCGGCGGTGTCACGTAACTCGAACCAGGTCATCGAGCCGTGGCCCGGAAAGACATGGCTTACCTTGTCAGGAACGGTCCCGGCATGCTCATCGAGCCAGTCCCGGACGGTTCCACCAGGCGCTGACACGGGATACGGCGTCACTTTCCGAACTCGGCCCAATACGGGCCAAATACATCTTCAAGTGCCGGTTCGCGGGCTTCGATCGGCCGGACGATTCGCGTCCTTTGCATGAAATGGCGCCAGTGGAGGTTGTCGTCTATGGAATTCCGGCCCCACGAACCGCATCCCATCGACAGTGAAAAAGGCAGTCCGTTTTCAAACGATCCTCCGGTCGCAAAACAGTGCGCCTGGTTGACGATGACGCGGCACGTCGGCAGTTCCTTCGCAAGAACGTATGTCCTGTCATCGCGCCCGGAGTGCAGGCTCACGGAATGTCCCCTGCCCTGATAATCGAGAATCCTGCCCGTCAATTCGAGCGCGTGCGAAAAGTCCCGGCATCGGTACAGTGCAGCGATGCGGCTGAGCTTTTCTCCCGAGAGCCGGAAGCCGGGTCCGATTCCCTCGGTTTCAACGACAACGAACCTCGTCGATGCGGGAATCCCGCCTCCAAGACCGAGTTCGCGGATGACGACATCGGCGTCGCGGGCCATGACACCTGGGTTCAGCGACCCGTCAGGCCAGATCCGATCGACGATTTCCTGCTCTTGCGTACGTGGCACGATGGCGCCCCCCTCGTTCCTGAGGGCAGCGCAGAAGTCGTCGTACACGTCGTCGACAACGAGAAGGGCATTCTCCGACGAACACGAGGTTGCGTTGTCGAAACACTTTGATCGGGCAATCCTGGCAGTTGCCGCAGCCAGGTCGGCGGTTTCGTCAACGATCGCAGGGACATTGCCGACGCCGACGCCGATTGCCGGCGTGCCACTGGAATAGGCGCGGCGAACATTGTCCTGGCTTCCCGTCACGATCGCGAGATCAGCGGTCTCCAGCAGTCTCTGCGTCTTGGCCTTGCTCCCGGGAGAGGGGATCATCTGGACAAGATCCCTGTTTTCGCCAAACCTGTCGAACTCCGCGTGGACGAACTCAATGAGCGCCTTGCAGCACGCGCTCCCTTTTGGAGAGGGCGAAATGACGATGGCGTTGCCGCATTTCAGCGAATTGATGATGTTGTTTGCGGGTGTTGCGGCAGGGTTGGTCGACGGGACGACGCTCCCGATCAAGCCGACGGGCCGGGCTATCTCCGTCATGCCTAATTCAGGGATTTCCTTCACGACTCCGAAGGTCTGAACTCCGGCGATGTCGCGCAAGAGACCGAGGGTCTTGCGGTGATTCTTGATTATCTTGTCGGCGGCATTTCCAAACCCGGTCGTCTCGACTGCCAATTCGGCGAGCATCCGGTTTCGGGACGGTTCCATGATCGCCCAGCCGGCAGCGGTTGCCGCGCGGTCGAAACGTTGCTGGCTCCCGCGGGATTCGAACTCGCGTTGGGCTTCACGTCCGCGCGCGACGATTTCATCGACGACCCGTGTTTCGTCTTGAAAAGTCATCTGGTTTTCGTGCCTGAACCCAAGGCGTTAAGGCCGGTGAAGAAAGCACGTTGCAGTGTCGACGCTACTTGAGCCCCGTGGCAGGTTCCGGCGAACGAGAAAGTGCTTCGCGCGTAGAGCCGAACTGTTGGGCCGGTGGCAGACCGCGAACTCGGGGGAGGTCTGGACAACCTCTCGAACTGGCAGATGCCGGAAATGCTGATCCGGCAGGGCGAAAACCAGGCCACCCCCGTGCTTTTCCGCCGCTGTCTTGTGACTGCCATCCGGGTTGTCCAGACCTCGTGATTGTCCTCGCCCTTCAGAGCGGGGAAGATGTTAAGCATTTGTCATTCCCGTTTCGAATGGGCGGGCGAACCCGCCCATTCGAAGTCTTGGATATCAAAGGCCAGCCAGAAGATCCGAAAGAGTGACTTCCCGGGCCGCCCACATTTGGATGACCTCGTCGCGCGTCATGACATGCATCGGCGACCCACCCGCTTTCATCCTGCCTTGAACCCGGCCGTTTTCGAACATCGTCGGAACGATGGCAGCGAGCTTGTCGATGATCTCCTGTGGAGTTCCCTTGGGAACCATGATGCCGCGGAAGTTGACCGACGCGTTGTCAATATCGAAGCCTTGTTCCGCGAGTGTCGGCACATCAGGCAAAAAGTCGTTACGCTCAAGATCGAAAACGCCGAGAATCTTGACGTTTCCAGCCTCGCGGGCACGGAACGCATCCGACAGGTTGTTGACGCCTCCCATGACATCACCCGCGATCACGGCCTTCATCGCGCCGGCCCCTCCGGCGTTGTTCGGAATATAGGCAAGGCTGACACCGGCCGCCTTCTCGAGTTGCAGAGCCGCAATGTGGTGGCCAACGAAGAGACCCGCCCCCGAAAATGTCAGCTTGCCGGGATTGGTCTTGGCCCAGTCGACGATGTCGTTCATGGAGTTGAATTCGCTGTCCGCCTTGACAACGAATACGGCAGGGTCGGCCCCCCAGTTGGCAATGGGTTCAAAGCTGGACGCCGAGTATTCGACGCCACCCTTGATGGATTGCGCTATGAAATGGGGGATGTTGTAGGCAGCAAGTGTGTATCCATCGGACTCAGCCTGGGTTGCAAACCAGTTCCAGCCTACCCGGCCGCCCGCACCGGGCTTGTTGATGATCGCAATTGGCACACCGAGTGCATCCTCGTTTCCCGCCGTCATCGTGACGATCCTGGCCTGAAAGTCCGTAGCGCCTCCGGCGCCGTAGCTGATCATCAGCATGATTGGCCGGTCGGGGTAGTCCTGTGCCAGTGCCGAACCGGCGAACCCGCAGAGTGCCGCGGCGGCGATCGCAGCTGTCGCAAGAGATGTCTTCATTTGATTCCTCCTTTCAAGGGCTTGAGCGCGAAACGCCTACAAGCTTCAGAAAAGCGCTTCGCGTGGCGTGTAGACGTTCAGCAGCAACGCGAAGAGCCCGTACATTACGGCCATGAATCCGGCCGAGACAGCCAACCGCTTCAGCCAGCTCCGCAATTCGTCATGTGGGGCGGGGTCGTAAAGCGTCAGCAGAATAAAAAACGCGATTGCGGTTGCAGTATAGAAACCGAGCGCATTGGCGGCCCAGAACACGTAGATGACCGCGACCAGCAGGCCGGGTCCAAGTTTCAGAATTACGGGAGCAGAGACACCTTCGCCGGTTCCTGGTCGACCGAACAGCGCCATTCCGAGCGTCCAGATTGAAAATGCAACAAGAAACACGGAGATCAGACGCGGAAAGACGAATGCCTCGGCCGGTTGCTGCGTGAAGCTGATCCAGCAAATCCAGATCGCAACGGCAGCGATCAGCCCGGAGGAAGCGATGTTCAGTGCCGGTTTCATGGTTTGGTCTCGTCGGAATTTGGTACCTTTCTGCTACGGAACTCCGTGATCGCGGAATAGGCGACCGAAAGGATGACCAGGGCGATGAGGATCACGTTGAGAGTTCCACCAAGGAAATATTCCGCCTTGCCTACCGTCGCATTTGCGATCATTGACCCCTGAATGTAGTTGGCTTCGGCGATCGGCCCCAGAATGAGTCCGAGTACAAGAGGTGCGGCCGAAAATCCAAATCTTTCAAGAAAATACATCATCACCCCGAGAGCCATCATGACATAGACGTCTCCCATCGAATGTTGGACCGAATAGGATCCGAACACGGCCAGACCCAGCACGACGGCAGCCATGATCGAATTCGGGACCTGCGATACGCGTGCGGCGACTCCTGCGATGTAGAGTCCGAACAGGCACATCAGGAACTGTCCGATCAGCATGGAGTCGATGAAGGTCCAAGCCACCGAAGGATGGTTCTCGAACAGATCTGCCCCGGGGAAAATTCCGTGAATCAACAACCCTCCAAGTAGCACGGCTGCGGTGGGACTTCCCGGGATGGACAAGGTCAGCAGGGGAACCAGGGACGGGCCGACCATGGCGTTGTTGGCAGATTCGGCTGCGATAACACCTTCAGAATGACCGGTTCCGAACTTGTCTGGCTGTGGCGACATTTTGCGGGCCTGATCGTATGCGACCAGTCCGGCGATCTGCCCGCCGACCCCGGGAATGAGGCCGATAAACGAACCAGTGATCGTTCCGATCACCAAAGCCCGCACACGTCGGCAGACCTCACCGATGGCTTCGCTGATCGGGCTTTTTTGGATTTGAAGCACGGAAACGTCGCGACCCTGGCGGCCGGTCGCGAACATCGTCAGGACTTGTGGAATCGCGAACAAACCGATCAGGGCGGCAATGATATTGATTCCCCCGCTCAGGGACGGGTGAAAAATGAATCTCTGGGCGCCGAGAATGTCGTCGAATCCGATTGTCGCGAGCCACATTCCGATACATCCCGACAACAAGCCCTTGGCCAGGGAGCGGGATTCCAGTGATCCGATGACCGTGACTCCGAATATGGCGAGCCAGAAAAGGTGTGACGGGCCAAAGGCAAGCGCCCATTTCGCGAGCACCGGTGTAAGAAAAATCAGCAACATGACACCGAATACGCCACCGATCAGCGATGCAAGAAACGCCAACTGTAGAGCCTGTGCTCCTCGGCCTTTCTCCGCCATCAAATGACCATCCAGGGTCGTTGCAATATTGGCTGGAGCCCCGGGAATCTTGAGGAGAATTGCGCTGACCGCACCCCCGGCAACTGTCGAGGTGTAGGCTGCGCCGAGCAGGATTAACCCCTGAACGGCTTCGAGGTGAAAGGTAAACGGGATCAGCAGCGCGACCGCCATGGTTGGCGACAGGCCAGGCGTCGCTCCGAGAACGAGTCCTCCTACTGTTCCGACAAGCAAGAGCAGGAAGGAAACCGGTTCGAATACGTTGCCGAAGTAAAGTACAAACTCCAAGTGATTTGCCCCGATCGTTGTTCGTCACGCATTGACCCGTCGTGACCGGCTAGGTTAGGCAATGAAAATAGTATTGCAAATGTTTTCATTCAGACGCGGACGGAGCGATTTTTTTGTGGTAAAACAAAATGATAAAGTTGACATTTTTACCGTCGCAAGCCTAGCGAATGTCTCCCCGGCAACAGTATCCAGAACATTCAATCACCCCAATCTGGTTCGCCTGGAAACCAGAAAGCGAATCGAGAAGGTCATCGAAGAGTCCGGATACATCCGGAACCGCGCCGCACAAGCGATGCATGGCAAACGCAGCGGGACGATCGGGCTGATCGTACCAACCGTTACAAACGCGATTTTCTCGGAAATGATCCAGTCTTTTTCGGATGCAATCAGCGAGAACGGGTTTACCCTTTTGATGGCAACCCATGGTTTCAATTTGCGCAAGGAGTACGAAATCCTTCGAAAATTGCTGGAACACCGGGTCGATGGGGTAGCGCTAATTGGCCTGGACCATGCTGAAGCCACATATCAACTGGTCGAACGCCAGGGTGTTCCGACCGTAGCCGGATGGAACTATTCGGAAAGCTCGCGGATTTCCTGCATTGGGGCTGACAATCGCGAAGCGGGGGCGGTTGCCGCTGAACATCTCGTTGCGCTTGGTCATCAACGAATCGGAATGATCTTTCCCGAACTTGACGGTAACGACCGTGCCAGAATGCGTTTTGAAGGCGCGCTGTCGGTTTTTTCGTCAGCAGGAATCGATACGCCGGAATCATTTCGTGCGCGTTCACCGTATGAATTTGGCCGCGCCAAGGCGGTGGGCGCCGAAATCCTTGGAGGCCCGAACCGGCCCACCGCGCTCCTTTGCGGCAATGATATCATTGCGCTTGGATCGATGTACGCCGCCCGACACCTTGGACTCGATGTACCGACATGCGTGTCGATTGTCGGAATCGGGGATTTCGATGGCTCCGCGGATTTCGAGCCGGCACTGTCAAGCGTTCGAATTCCTGCCCACAGGATCGGAACACGCGTCGGACATCATCTTGTTTCCGCCATTGCGGGCAATGCCGAACCCGGGATCACCAGAATCAGATTCGATGTCGACATGATCGCCCGAAAGACGTCAATTGGCCCAATTCGCAAATGACATCATGCTCCCTGAAAGCCCTCGCGGTAACCGTGGCACCGCGGGCTCCGTATATCCTGGAAGGCCTGTTCATGAACGGGGCGCCAGGTGGATCCTGGAGCGATTCGCCGACTCTGGCGGGTTCACCAATTTTTTTCCATCACCGCGCTGTCGGCATCTATCTTGGAATGGGCGTGTACTTCGAAACCGGCCCGTTCTGACAGTGGTCTGGCGAAGGATTTCAATGTTCCCCGGGCGCGCAAGTCCAAGGGTTAAATCTTCGACAGTCAAGTCCACCCTTCGAGAGTCGCTCCTCATGAATTCCCCGATCACGCGCTGGTCACCGGATCAGCATCGGCGTTCGTTCCGGTGATCCTGACTCATTCGTAGGTACTCTCCCGGCCAGTCCAACGAAATCCTGATGCAATATCTTGTATTTCAAGTCGAATTGCCTTAACAATCAACAAAAACAAGAACCCAGAAAAATTCGGGAACTGGAGCAGGACACAGTGCAGGTAACGACCTCAGAGGACTCGGTAAACTCGAGCCATCACTACGACGCAAATTCAATTGAGGTTCTGGAGGGGCTTGAGGCCGTTCGCAAGCGACCCGCGATGTACATCGGCGGAAAAGACGAACGGGCGATGCATCACCTCATTGCGGAGGTTCTGGACAACGCGATGGACGAGGCCATCAGTGGCCACGCCAGCAGGGTTGAAATCGAGTTGGACCGCGACGATACCGGACGGACATTTGTCACGGTCCAGGACAATGGACGCGGGATTCCCATCGATCCGCATCCCAAGTTCCCGGACAAGTCGGCACTGGAAGTCATCCTGTGCACGTTGCACGCCGGCGGAAAATTTTCTGGTGAGGCGTACCAGGTTTCCGGAGGATTGCACGGCGTCGGGGTTTCGGTTGTCAATGCCCTCTCGTCCCATGTCCGAGTCGAGGTGGCCAGGGAGCGAAAAATATACTGCCAGGAGTTTTCGCGTGGCGTTCCGGTAACGGACCTGCGTGAACTGGGCCAGACGCACAACCGCCGAGGCACGACCGTGACCTTTCATCCCGATCCGGAGATCTTCGGGGACGCGCGATTCCGTCCCCGCCAGGTTTTCGAAATGGCCAGATCAAAGGCATTCCTGTTTTCCGGTCTTGACGTCCGATGGAATTGTGATGCCGCGCTCGTTGACGGGACGAGCGATGTCCCCACGACCGCCCAGTTTTTCTTTCCCGGCGGCATCAAGGACTACCTCGGCGAAAGACTTGCCGGCCTCGATACGAACGCTCCGGGACCATTTGCAGGACAGGTCAAGTTCCACGAAAAATTCGGCAACGGGACCGGCGGGTCGGTTGAATGGGCCATCAACTGGACACATGACCGGAGTGCATTCCTGCATTCGTTCTGCAATACGGTTCCGACGGCAGGGGGCGGAACTCACGAGCAGGGATTCTGGTCCGCGATCCTCAAGGGAACGAAGGCCTATGGAAAGAGAACTGGCAATCGCAAGGCGTCCCTGATCAATCGCGAGGACATTGTTGGAAGCGGTTGCGCGATATTGTCCTGCTTTGTACGGGAACCCGAATTCTCGGGGCAGACGAAGGACCGTCTCGTCTCCGCAGATGTCGCGCGTCTGGTGGAAAAATCGATTTCCGACCATTTCGACAATTGGCTGGCCTCAGATACGCAGACGGCAAATTCCGTCCTGGATTTGCTTACGGAGCGCGCGGAGGATCGTCTGCGCCGGAAAGCCGAAAAGGAAACGTCGCGAAAATCACCGACACGAAGGCTCCGCCTTCCCGGAAAACTCGTCGACTGCAGCCAGGAAAGCAAGGCGGGTACCGAACTGTTCATCGTGGAAGGGGACAGCGCAGGTGGCTCCGCCAAGATGGCAAGGGACAGGACGACCCAGGCTCTGCTCCCGTTAAGGGGAAAGATCCTGAATGTTGTCGGTGCATCCAAAGGCAAGATGGCGGCGAACAGCGAGATCAATGACCTGTGCCAGGCACTGGGCACCAAGACGGGGTCCCGATTCACCATTGATGACCTGAGATATGAAAAAGTCATCATCATGACTGACGCAGACGTCGATGGTGCTCATATCGCGTCGCTCTTGATGACATTTTTCTTTACTCAAATGAGACCTTTGGTTGACGACGGGCATCTCTACTTGGCTTGTCCACCGCTGTATCGACTGACGCAAGGATCTGTTCGGGCATACGCGCGGGACGATGTCGAACGGACGCGCCTCCTTGAAACCGGGCTTGGTGGTAGGGGAAAGATCGAGACGTCACGGTTCAAGGGTCTTGGAGAGATGGATGCCAAGGATCTGAAAGCCACCACAATGGACACGGAGTCCCGCCAATTGATTCGAGTCAAAATTGTCGATGAAGAACCCGACAAGACGGACAACCTTGTTCAGGATCTAATGGGTCGAAAGCCCGAATCGCGATTTGCTTTCATCCAGAAGAATGCGCGATCGGTCGACGCGCTCGACATTTGAGTTTCGGCCGGCCCGCGTGCGACCAAGCCATGCGCGGATTGACGCCTGTCAACGGTGGTTTGACGACTCCATCTTTTCCGCAAGTTCGAGCCATTCCGCCTCTGCGGCCTGAAGCTTGAGTCTGCATTCTGCGAGTTCGTCGCTTGCCTTTCGAAACGCCGGCGGGTCCTTGAGGAACAGGTCGGGGTCCGAAAGGGCCGATTCAAAATCCCTGATCTTGCCGGTCATCGCTTCAATTGCCGGCAACAATCGGGCGAACTTGTGTTTTTCGGTAAAGCTCAAGCCAATTTCCTTGTACCCCGGCGAATCCCGGCGCGGTCTGTTCTTTGTGGATTTCCGGAATTGTGGAGATTGGCCTCTGGCGGAAGAAGCGAAACTCGTTTCGCACATTCGGGGCCAGCCACCGGCATGAATCTGGACCCGGCCCCTGCCCTCGAGAAACAGTGACGTCGTCGCAACACGATCGACAAAATCCCTATCATGACTGGCAAAAAGTACGGTTCCGCAATATGTTGCGATGATTTCCTGAAGCAGATCGAGCGTCTCGATGTCGAGATCATTGGTCGGCTCATCAAGGATGAGGAGATTGCTGGGACGAGTCATAACACTGGCGAGCTGCAATCGCGCCCGTTCGCCCCCTGACAGTGATGCCACTGGCGCCCCCGCCTGTCGTTCGTCGAAAAGGAACTCCTTCAAGTATCCCGCAACATGGCGAAGTTTCCCCCGTACAAACACGTGGTCGGTTCGCTTTCTTCGAGAGGCATCCTGGTCACCGGTAAGCACTTCCCGGACCGTCAGGCCGGCGTTGACCTCGCTATCGCTTTGGCCGAACCTGGCAACACTCAACCGCGACCCGAACCTGATCGTCCCTGAGTCCGGTTTCAAACGGCCTGACAGCAAACCAAGCAAGGTCGTCTTTCCGATGCCATTGACTCCCAGCACGGCCACACGGTCACCGCGTTTGATCCTGAGGTTCAACCGATCAACGATTTTAGTTTCGCCGAACGCCTTGGACATTCCGTCGGACTCCACAACCAACTGCCCGGATCTCGGAGACGGTGCCCATTCCACCTTCGGGCCCGGTTTGTTCCGGGATGTCGCTTTCCTTTCGGACCGGAGTTCCTTGAGTTCGCGCAACCGACGTAAATTTCGCCTCCTCCGGGCCGAAATCCCGACAGCAAGCCACTTTTCCTCCCGCTTGAGAATTCGTTGGCGTTCGCGCCCGTCGCGAATTTCCTTTGCCTGGATTTCATCGCGCCAGTCCTCGAAATGATCGAAACCCTTGTTCAGCCGGTCGAGTCGACCGTTGTGAAGCCAGAGCGTCGTACGCGTCACGGACCGCAGGAATGTTCGATCGTGCGAAACGACAACAAAGGCCGTTTCGGTTTTCGACAAATGGTTTTCAAGCCAGAAGATTCCGTCGATATCCAGGTGATTTGTCGGTTCGTCGAGAAGCATCAGGTCCGGTTGCAACGCGACCAATCTCGCGATTCCGGCGCGCCGGCGCTCACCTCCTGAAGCCGCGTTGACAAGTATATGCGGCGCAACCTTTAGACCGTCCATTGCGGCCCGCGCCCGAAACCTTTCCTCTTCGGGAATCCCGGAGGTTACGAAATCCTCGAGAGTATGAAACCGACGCAGATCCGGGTTTTGTTCAAGAACCCCTATTCGGGTTCCCGAAGCCTGGAACCTCTCGCCGGAGTCCAGGTCGACCAAGCCTGCCATCAAGCCGATCAGGGTCGATTTTCCCGATCCATTTCTTCCGACAAGGCAAATCCGGTCGCGACGCCGGATAATTGCATCGAGGTCGTTGAAGAGCGGGTCTCCTCCGAAGGTAACCATGACGCGGTCGAGAACCAGAATGGGCGGCTGAACCATGATGGGGTGATCGCCTGAAACGAAATAGCGCCAGCCTGATAGTCCCGGTCAGGAGGCGCGGGCAAGGAATATCTTTGGACAGTTCCGACTTGGGGATCGAAAGGAAGGGTGTCCACTTGCCCGGCCGTCGTTCATGTTCCGCTCCGTTTTCGCAGGTTTACGGCGGATGCCGGGGGCTGGTGAACCTCGCTTTGGAGAAATGGAATTCGTGGATCCGGGGACAACAGGTCACTGTCTGGTGCGGGATGTGACGGTCCTCTCCCCGGCAAACGAGGATACATACCTGCGGAGTGCTCGGGGTAATGGCGTAACATGGACGCGAGGCTTTTCTTCCGCGTCGGTTTCCACCCGAGCGCACCCGCCTCGACGATCAGGCCAGCCGCGTCAGTGCCGCTGCAAGAAACGCGTCGGGGCTTTCCAGGTTCGACAGATGCGCCGCCCCCGGAATGACGTGCACCTCTGCCCCGGAAACGCGGGCGGCCATGTCCCGGA
>JAPOVX010000011.1 GCA_026707935.1 Paracoccaceae bacterium | reverse complement strand
ACAGCTGTGGAAAACTTGATTCAATTCTTTTCATGAATGTTGTCATACAAGGGGGTTTAGTATCGGGGAAATGTTCAACCGTCTTAATGTCCTTAAGCTTAAAGCGAGATGCAATGGTCAAATGGCAGAGTTCTCCTCGGCATATGTAGTCTCGCGCTGTAATGACGTGGCCAAAACAGTTCGTTAGTATGGAAACATGGGATGGAAGCGCTTCTTGAACAAGCGCTACATCTGGCGTCGTTGCTCGTACGCAATTGACGAGTCGTTGAGTATCGGAATTTTCGTTAAAGAGATTCCACGACAGTACGCGAAAAGATTCGGATTCTGTGCCCATAACGTGTGGCCTGGTGGTTCGATTTGGTCTCTTCGTACCTTCCATGGGGCGTGTTCTGTCAAGTGTGAATATAGCCTGGCACACTGCCGCTCCGCAGAAAATGACCGTGTCTCGGCAACTCTGGCACCCCCTTGCGTTGTTACTTTTGCGTGTCCGTAAGTCCCGATCGGCGAACAGGTTCAAGCCGCAATTCCGTTCCCAAAAAACAGTGTCGAAAATCGTCTCAAATGACTGGCACGATGAAATTTGCAATTATGGGGCCTTCTTCGTGCAGTCCGGCCGAGGAAACCGTGAAAATCGGATTTGCACGCTGCTCGCGCCTCAGCCAGGACCTCGAGGCGCAGCGAAAATCCGTGCGTGAGCTCTGCGCTCACGAAAACCTCATCAACACAGACCATTGGTTGACCGGCACGAACCGGGAGCGCCCCGATCTTGACCAGACCCTCGTGGCACTTCGCGAGGGTGATACGCTCGTCGTTCCAAAGCTGGATCGACTAGCCCGCTCCGTTCCGGATGCGCGCCTCATAGGATTTGTGTTGGGATAGGGTCAGCATTCCAGAAAGGATCGATCAGACATGTACGCCTCCCCCAGGCAAAGATGCCCGGTCACAGATCAGCGGCAGGCTGGCGTCAATGACTCATTTGTACGCGTCTATTCTACAAGATGTATATATGCAGCAACGGTCCGTTTAGGCCACATTAGCTTCAAACACCTGAAAATGTTTCGGTTATTTCATTGCAAACCCGAAGGGATTGTCACGAAACGATCGATCGGCATTTCGAGAGCCTTTGTGTTGTGCTGGACAACGTCCTTTCGGTCCTGTTTCGATCGCCGTATCCGTGCAGACGAGGCCGGGGCCGTGGGAATGAACGATGGCATACGTGCCGGGATCGGGGTAAAGACCGTACCCACGGTCGTGACCACGGCCATGATCCCAGACAGCAGCGGGAGACACAGACATGGCTTTGCCACGTGCCCGGCACGATTCCCTCTTCCGTCTGCTCGTCTCCGACCGCGCCCGCGCCGATCAGCTGCCGCGGGACTATCTTCCTGCGGAGGTGGTCGCCCGCTTAGATCCTGAGCGCCCTCCGGTCCATGTCGAGGGTACGATCATCGATGGCGAGGGCAGCAAGACGCAGTCCGACGCTCTCTTCCGCCTCCACCTCGGGGACGGGAGTGAGGTGATTGTCTACGCGTTGCTTGAGCACAAAAGTCAAATTGATCACCGCACGCCGCTCCAGCTCGTCCGGTACGTGCTGAAGATCTGGGGCAAGGAGATGGACGACGGAGCCTTGCCGGACGGCGGCCTGCCACCTGTCATCCCGATCGTGTTCTTTCACGGACGGGAGCCGTGGACAGTGCCCTGCTCGATCCAGAAGATGATCCATGCGCCCGAGGGTCTGGAACACCTCGCGCGCTCCTTCGGCGGTTACATGCTTCACGATCTCGGACGGATTGCGCCACGGGAGCTTTCGCGGAGCGCCGAAGTGCGCGCGGCACTGTAGGCGCTGGCCCGCGCTTTCCACGAGAATGTCAGCGCCGCCGAGGACGACCTCCTGGTTGCCGGAGTTGCGGAGACGGAGTTTGGGCGCTACATATTGACCTATATCATCGAACAGGTCAGCCTGCCGCCCGAGCGCATCGTGGCTGCGTTGAGGCGGACGGGGACGGACGCGGAAACGGTGGAGGAAATCATGGGAACCGCCGCACAGATCTGGATGGAACAGGGCAAGGCTGCCGGGATCGCCGAAGGTAAGGCTGCGGGAATCGCCGCGGGGAAGACCGAGGGGAAGGCCGATGCGTTTCTGCGTCTGGTGCGATTGAAGTTCGGTGAACTTGCTTCGGTGCACGCTGAACGGGTCCACAGCGCTTCGTCCGAACAGCTCGATGCCTGGCTCGATGCCCTGCTGACCGCAGAGGACATCGATGCGGTGTTTGCAGATCGCACCAGGCATTGATCCGCCTTCATCGATCACTCCGTTTCGGTTCTTTCCCGACATGGTTCTGCATACGGACTGTCCCGCAGTCTTGCGCCCGCCATCTTGGCCGGTTGTTCGGAAGCCGCGGACAAAGCAGGGTATTGCCCAGCCTGATGTGTGGACGGGTTTAAACCGGTAATGGATACTGCCACGTTGTTCAGTGACGCATGTGTATTGAACACAATGGCCAATTCGAATGCTCTCGTGACGACATATTGTTTCGTGACGAGCCCTAAGCGCCGTGGACCTGATTTCCGTGCTTTCTGGTTTCACCGTCAGGTCCGACATATCTGTACAGCGTTAAGGGTTTGATACGGAGTTCACTGCAAAACCCCGCGACCGAAGCGTCGCGGTTTGACATGGCTGTCTGAGTGAGACGAACCCGGGCCTTTATCAGGGCGAACTCGGCCAAATGTGCTCGAATCTGCATTTTTGGCCAAGAAATCGAACGTGAGACGGACACATCCGATGCTGCCAAACAGGACGGCTTCCATGTAGCGGAATTCTGGTCGTCTGAAACACCGGTCATTTTGAAAATGTACGACGTTACTTTCTGAGGTGCGCAACCCCGAGTTCCTGCCACATCCATGCGAAATCATAAGGTTCGATTGCCCTTGACTGTCGCATCCTTGCTTCACCTGTTTCCAGGACTTTCAGCCAGGCGGCGACCTTTTCCTTTCCTTCCGGTGTCTTGGCCGCAACCCGTGGAGATGTGTCACCAAGCATCGGGATGGGTTGATCGAGGGTTTCGCGATAATGCCGGTCGTAGAACTCCGTGATGATCTGGCTTTCGACTTCCGGGGGCAGGTCGGCCTGGTCAATGGGTGCGGGGTTCGTACGGTGCGCCGCCATCGCCTGCTCCACGGTCTGGTGTACCATGACGGGTTCCGACACAAGGTTGCCAAGAATGTCCTTCAGGCGACTCTGCAGCTTTTTAGCGCGCGCCGCTGAATTGACACTTGCCTGGAGCCTTTCGCCCTTCAATTCGATCGTGCCGAGAGTCAGTACCCCGTCTTCCAGTTGCGCCTTGTAGAGAATGCTGCCTGCCGGTTGGGTTCGGTATTTGGCCTCTTCTCCCGCCGGAGCAACCCAGTTCCAGATTCTCGATGATGCCGCTTCCATATCTGGTGCAGCGTTCAGCAGGTCTCGCAAATGCTTCCGTGTCGTGCCTCTGGCCAATGAACAATGCAGCTCAATGAACTCGATTTCATCCCCGTCCGCGTTCACCAGGGTGGGACATTCTGCATCATCCGGATCCAGCACGGTTCCCTCCAGCCACGCCTCGGAAAACAGGGGTGTCGACATCTTCAGGACCTTGGCGAGAGACAGGCGCCGGATCACTTTCGGGTCGGTATGATTTCCGAACTCCTTCCTGATTTTTACCTCAGCATCGTCGGCGCGCAAGTTGACCTCGTCGATGACCTGCGCCGACAACTCCGGCTGAAACGGGAGCAATCCGCCCGCAATGACATGATGCCCCCGAACCTCGACGATGCGCATCGCAAAGTGTTCCCACTGCAACATCGCCCGAGTGGCCGACCTTTCCGTAACCGGGAACGAATCAACCCCGAGGATCAGGTCGCGCGCCATGAAGGATGCACCTGGCCGGATATCACTGACCTCGAAAATGCTCATCACGGAATTCCTGATGCC
>JAPOVX010000236.1:32189-33747 GCA_026707935.1 Paracoccaceae bacterium | reverse complement strand
TTCAGGGACGCGTTCCCTCAACAGGTCGACCTCGTGGATTCTGCGGCCAGGGCCGTCATGGCTCTGGATGAACCGAATGACATGAACCCCGCGGCCGCCCTGTTCAGGGACGAGAAGACGGATGAAGCGGGATTCCGGGTGTTCGGCTCGAAGCCCGGCGCCTACGGGGCAGGCCTGCAGGCAATGATCGATGAACGCCTGTGGTCGAGCCGCGAAGATCTTGGCGAAGTCTGGCTCGAATGGGGAAGCTATGCTTATGGCAGGGGCGCGGAAGGATCATTTGCCCGCCGTTCGCTCGAGCAACGCGTTCGCCACGTCGAGGCGATCGTTCAGAACCAGGACAATCGCGAACACGATCTTCTTGACAGCGATGACTACTACCAGTTCGAGGGCGGAGCATTCGCGGCGGTCGCCAGCCTGCAGGGCCGGGAACGGCCCGTCTACCACAATGATCTGTCCCGTCCCGAGCGTCCGGTTGTTCGGACCCTGGAGGAAGAGATCAGCCGCGTCGTCCGATCGCGTGTCGTCAATCCGAAGTGGATCACGGGCGTCATGCGCCACGGTTACAAGGGCGCCTTCGAAATCGCCGCGACGATCGACTACCTGTTCGCGTTCGCCGCGACGACCGGAGCGGTTCGGAATCATCATTTCGACCTCGTCTACGATGCGTGCCTCGACGACGACCAGGTTCGCGGTTTCCTCGCGGAACACAACCTGCCAGCCTTGCGGGAAATCGCGGAGCGATTGAACGAAGCGCTCGACCGAAACCTGTGGAACCCGAGATCGAACTCGGCGCGGGCACGGGTGGCGGGCTTGAGCGCGGGGGATTCGTCACGGTAATCGCTCAGTCCGCAATACGCGCGACCGTAAGCCGGGGAGATCGAACCCGTCCAAAGGCTTCAGCGAGACCCCGCAAACAAATCTGGTGAAATGCATTGTCCTGATCGTGCGCGGCGGATCTGCCGCCGCACCCCGTCGCCGGCGCCAGCCCCGAACTATGGCAGGAGATCGAGCAATTCGCGTGTCGGCCAGGCATCGGCAGGCAATCCGAGACGGACCTGTTCGGCCTGCACCGCTCTTCGGGTCCTGCTTCCGACGATGCCGTCCACGGCGCCGACGTCATGGCCCCGGGACTGGAGGTTCTCCTGCAATCTCCTGACCTCGTTCTCGGCAAGCGGCGGCGGCGCGCTGCCGTCGAGATACATCGGGCTTCCGGACAGGAGCGTCGCGAAGAATGCGGAAGTCGTGGCGTAGACGAAGGAACGGTTCCATTCGAAGTAGAGCCTGAAATTGTCGAACGCGAAGAATGCGGGGCCCAACCTGCCGTGGGGAAGCAGGATCGACGCCGTGAGCGAGCCTTCGAGCCGCTGGTCCGTGCGGAGCCTGACCCCGAGATCCATCCATTCCGCCACCGTCTTTTCGTGGTCGAGGCCGGTCTCGCTCCAGTCGAGAGACCGGGGCACGATGACCTCAACGAGCCAGGGCCGGTTGGGCTCCCAGCCCAGTTCGTGCAGGACCCTGCCGGCGGTCATCAGCGCGTCCCAGGTCGACGACTTGA
>JAPOVX010000236.1:0-32179 GCA_026707935.1 Paracoccaceae bacterium | reverse complement strand
GGCGGGTCGACCTCAAGTCGTCGACCTGCCCGTCACCGTCTCCGTCCTGGCCGTATGCGAGAATGTCGGAGGGAAGCATCTGGATCATTCCGATCTCGCCGGCCCAGGCGCCGACCGTGCCTGCCGGGTCGAAATCGCCCCGCCGGTAGAGCTCGAGTGCCGCGAATATGTGCGGCCGGAATAGCCCGGGACGCCGGCAGTCATGGGAAAGGGTGACCAGGGAATTGAGGGTGTTGTGATCGCCCTGGACCTGGCCGAAATCGGTCTCGAGCGCCAGAAACGACAGGAGAACGCCGCGCTGCACGCCGTAGACATCCTCGACCCGGTTGAAGACCGACGAATGGTCCTTCCCGAATTTCGCCCCCTGCACGATGCGGTATTCGGCCATGACCAGCTTGGAGAACTCGATGAAGGACTTCCGGAAGATTCCCTGGGCGCGGTCCCGCCGGATGGTGTCGGGATCATGGACAACACCGGCAAAGAACTCCTCCACCGCCGGTTGGTCAAAACCGCCGGCGAGCGCTTCCGCCTTCAACCCGTCGACAAAGGCCGGAAAGGGACCGCCGCAGGGAACGTTTTCATCGCCGGAGACCTGCAATGGCAGTGCCAGTCCGAGAATGATCGCGGCCGGGGAAGCGAGCCTCCGTACATCCGAGGCAAACCCGAACGAAAACCGCTGCAAGGAATGGGTCCGGTCGATCATGAGAAATTACCGTCGCTATCGATTGATGAACCGCTGAAGAGTTCCGTGAAGCCAGGCGGAGAATGGCCTGGACCCAGATGAAATACACATGCCGGATTCCAGAGGACAGTGGAAAATCTCGATCCTCCTTCCGATGCATGAAGATGAAGGCCACTGAGATGGGTCCGCAGAACTTCCCGCTCTCCGGCAGGATCGTCTCGCTGCCGGCAACAGCGTCTTCAAGTGCAAGAAAAAAACTGGTCAGCTGCTCCGCGTCTGCAAACGCACTTTACAACGCCGGTTTCGCAAAAACCGGTCGATTGCCGCAATTCCGGTACGGTGACGGAATCGTTCATATTGCACGTCGTTGCAATTCAAAGATTCGTTTCGAATTCCATGACTTCCGGGAATCGACTCGTTCCCCGGACGACCCTGCCCAGGCGGGGTCGATTGTTGTTGTAGACTTCGACCGCATCCGCATCGGCGTAGCGTATGAAGAGTATGCGCCGGTCCCGGTCCTTCGAGTTGTTTCCGTCGGACCGGTGATAGGTCCAGCAGCTGAACAACAGGCATTGTCCCGGCTCCATCGGCATCGGAATGGCGTTGCTGTCGTCCGGCTTGAGTTCGATCTCGATCAGCGCGGTTCTTTCTTCCTCCGTGAAACCGGCGCGCCGCTGACCATCCTTGTGGCTTCCGGGCGCAATCCACAGGCAGCCATTGGCTTCGTCGCTCTTGTCCAGAGCGGTCAGGCAGGTGATGGCGTTGTAGGGCGCCAACTCGCCATAGACGTTGTCCTGATGCCAGTGGACACGTTTCGTATTCCCGCGCAACTTGAAGGTAAGCTGTGCCGTCACACCCTTGACATTCGGCCCGATCAACTGCTCCGCGAAATTCACCAGCGGACCCTCGAAATAGTAATCGCGGACGATGGGGGCATGGTGGTGCGCATCGTCGAGGAGCATGTTCTTCAACCAGCTTCCGTCGGGATCATAACCCTCTTTTTGCGCGGACCAGTAACTCATGCACTGGTCCCTCATCTCTGCCACACCCTGTTCCGTCAGCACATCATCCAGAACGAGGAATCCCTGATCGGCATAGGTATCCAGTTCTTCCGGGGAAAGTTGGCGGTAATTGAAATGCGTTTCGTGTCGATCCTTCGCACGTTGCGCCGAGTGATTCATCGTCTCGTTCCTTCATCACGCGAAAACGGGAGGGATGATGTCCAGCGCCTCCGCATTGCCGCTATCAATTGCTAACATGTTAAATTCCTGATTTTCAACCGATACTGCGATCTGAAGGCAAATCCTTTTTTTGACGACCTGTCATCTGCGGAATGCCGGTGACGATCGTGTCCGACGGCGTTGTCCATGACGCGAAGGTCCCCCCGGAAGGAGGCCGGTCGCCCCTGATTGATGACGCGGTCTTGGCCCCCCCAACCATGCGCACCCTCTGCTACGGATTTTCGAATGGGTTGACGGTACCGCGCAGGTAAAATGTATGGAGATCGAGCACTGGCGGCACGTTGGCGTGGCCGTCCTTGTCATTCCTGATGTTCGCGCCGGGTGGTGCGCATGATGCGCGGGAACGCGGAAGGCCTTGCCCAAGCGCGACCAGCGGCCGGGGCAACGGGTGGAACATTTCCCGACCGACATGCCGTCTACGGCGATTTCGGTAACGAGACCGCAGCGGCAGTAATCCCGATCCACGCTTTCTGTCGATTTATGCAATCAACACCCGCATCACCCAATGGTCGGCGTCATCAGGAGCATGTTGAAACCGTGATCCTGAACCGGCGAGCGACGTCGTCCATTTTCGTTTCCCGGACTCGAAACCGTCGTGGCAACCGTTGCGTTCAGATGCAGGCGGAAAACATCATGAATCTCGACGAATGCCCTACGGTGCATTGAAGGCTTGGCGGCGAACGGGTCGGATGACTTGCGTCGTGGCCTTCTTGCGTCTCGACAGGCGTGTCGTCGATATCGACGGATCGCGCCTTACGGGATGTTCTTGGTTTGTTTAAGCCGGAAAGGCTGAAAATTGCGATCGTCTCTCGGTCATGAAGTAGCGCTGCGAGCGAAGCGGAGACTTTCGTCCGCCTTGGCGCCTTGCGAATGCCCTGGATCTACGACTGCTTCCCGGTTTCCCAGAACCAAGGATGGTGCTTTGTTTTCAGACGAGGCAGTCGTTCCCAGTAGTCGGCGATCGGGCTGTCCCGCCACTCCTTTTCCAGCGTGCTCCAGGTAAAGGGTTCGCCCACGTCATCGAAATGCGGTCTAAGCCAATTCTCTGCAATCGTATGGCTTTCACCGGCATAGCGGAAATCAACCGAAAGCCGAAGCTCATCAGCCGTCAGATTAGAGGCCGCGGCATGTACGGTGAGAGCCTTGAACAGCAGAACATCTCCGCTTCGATAGCTGGATTGGTGCCACTCCAGCCCGGGATCGACATCGACAATCCTGGATCCGGGGCCGATCGCCGGTCGCGGCTCGAGGAAACCGGACTTGTGGCTCCCTGCAAGTATTCTCAGTCCTCCGACATCCAGCGACACGTCACCAAGCGGTGCCCAGCAACTGATGGTCTCCATCGAGCCGCCGACGAATATCCAGTCTTGATGTGGCTTGGTGCCACGATCGTTGTCCCGCGGAAACGCGATGCGCGCGATTGTCTTCGGCAAGGGAATGACGGGCTCCTGGAAAAGGTCCTCCATGATGCGGATGATGTTTGCGTCGAACTTCAGCCGGTGAAAGGCTTCCAGGGCTTGGACCCGTGCGTATACCTCAAGGTATTCGTCGTCGTCTTCCGAGATCGGGTTGCGGTCGGCCAAACCGTCCATCACGTTTGCCCCAGGCCTCAACCAGCCGGCCTGTGCACAGAATTCGAGGACCTGTCGTCTCAGGTCGAGCACCTCGTCCGTCGGGAGGATGCCCCTGAGGAACAGGTAACCGTCATCGCGCAATCGCTTGCGAAGCCCCGGCGGATCGTCGAGAAGGCCGTTAGATTCTACGAATGGTTGCATCCAACCTCCATCAGAACATTGCTCCCCAGAAGGGAGTGTGTGTTGGTTCGCACCCGGTCACAAACCGTTGCATGCATTTGGGAGAGCATGCCGAATGCTCAAGAAAATTCAATTTTGGCGAACCTTGTCGGAATGTTCCGGCGACACGAAGCCAGGTTTGGTGGAAAAGAAACAAACAGGTACCCCCAATACCTACCCGGATGATCGGGCAGATGCGGATCGGCAACCAGGCCCCAGGATGCTGTCCTTCCACCCGTACACAACCAGCTAACTCCCCCATTGCTTCAATGCGTTTACCGATCAACCTGATGCAGCCGCTCACGTCCTTGGGTTCGACCGGACTTTCAGAAACATCAGGTGCCGGAGTAGAATTCGATGCTGCTTTCGTCAACCAGCCTTCTTGCAACCGGGTCGAGACGGGAGTCGATGATGATCGGATTTGGTCGTTTGCTATCGGACGCCGCAGGCCTGCAGGCAGGCCTGCATGTGGCCACGCGCCTCGGCGGCGATCGTGCAGCACCGCTCGAGGTCGTATTCCCTCGCTCCGATGATCTCGAGATTGAGGGCACCAGAATAGCCGTGCTCGTGCAGCACTCGGATGAATCGCAACAGGTCGATGTCACCTCGTCCGTTGGCCTGGTCCTCCGGGCGGCCGGGGTCTTCCTGGCGGCCCTTGCAATCCCGTATATGCACGTGCTTGACTCGCGACATCACCTGCACGATTGCCTCTGAGGGGTCTTCACCTGCCCTGTGAATGTGAGATGGGTCCATGTCGATGCCGAATGCGGGCGATGAAATCGCCTCCATCGCCTGCAGAGTGGTGGGCGTGTCGTAAATGCTGCAACCTACATGTGCCTTGACGCACAGCGAGACACCATGTGCCTCCGCGACCTCCGCAAACGCGGCCAAACGCTTTAACGAAGCCTTCAAGCTGTCCGCATCGCCGCTCTGCCCCCCGGGGCCGCAGTTGATGACCGGAATTCCCAGCGCCGATGCCGCGCGGCAGGTGCGGTCCATCTTCTCCGCGTCGTGGGACGTCTGCTCGATGGCCGTCAGTTCCAGTCCATGCTCTTCCGAGAGTTCCTTGATGTGGGGTACAAGATCCTGCCAGCGTTCCACCACGAGGTGATCGCTCATCGAGTCGATGGCGGAGAGTTCGACTGCATCGTAGCCCGCCATGGATATGCATCGGAAAGCCGTCTCCATGCTGTGGCCTCCGAAGAGGACAGTGTTTGCACCTAGTTTCATGGTTACACTTTCTCCACTTCCACGACCTGGCCAGTCTCCCAGGACTCGATGGCGGCCTCGATCACCAACTGGGCCTTGAGGGCGTCCATCGCGGAGCCATCGATTTCGTCCGGATCGACGCCCTCCGCGTTCTGATCGATCCATCGGGTGATGCGGCTCCGGAAGGTTTCGCTAAATCCCATCATGTCACCCAAATAGGAGTAAGTCTCGACCTGTTTGGAACGCCGGGGGTAGAACTCGAGGTGCTCGCATGCCTCTCTCAGCACGAACCTGGCGTCGGAGCCCACGACCTCGAGGGTCTCGAGGCCGAAGCTTCCCCCGGCATCGTAGCTGCCGGTCAGATGGCCGATAACGCCGTTCTCGAACAACATGTTGGCCTGGACATTGGACCAAATCTTCCGTCCCGAGCCCCGTTTAAAGAATGCATGAACCTTCGTGACGTCACCGCAGAAATGACGCATGACGTCGATCGAGTGTGGATGGAGCGCCCTCATGTGAAAGTGGGGCGACGACTCAATGGGATTGTCGATCCACATCGTCATGTTGATGATGTTCACCTCACCCAGGCGTCCGTCGTCGACCCACTTCCTGGCCCGGATCGCGGCCGGCGTGAAGCGGTGATTGAGGTTGATTCCGTATCGGAGGCCCTTTTCCTCGGCCAGGGCGACCATTTCCCTCGCCTTGGGGATTTCGTTTGAGATCGGCTTTTCTCCGAGGATCGCGATTCCGGCGTTGAGCAGGGCCATGGTGGGTTCGTAGTGATCACCGCCGTTCTCCGTGCCGGCAGTGCACACGCTGGCGATATCGATCCGGGTTCGGGCGACCATCTCATCTACGGATGTGAAGGAAGGACACCCGAAGCGTTGGCCTGCCGCCGCCGCCTTGTCCTGGCAGATGTCGCAGACCGCCACGACCTGGCAGCGTGCGTCCGTGTCGTAAACCCCGGCGTGGATGTCGCCAATACCACCCATCCCCACAATTGCTACGCGCAGACTCATGTCTTTCCAACTCCCACTCGAAATCGGGCGCTGTTTCGTTCTCAGGACCCCGAGGAAATACGCAACGCCTCCGATGAATCGCCGATGTGCAGAGTGTCGTACGCCTGCTGGGAGGACTTGAAGGCGCCGATCCCCTCGTGACCGTGCCAGTCGCCGCCCTGGTGGAATATCGGGTTCGGCAAACCGGTCGCGCTTTCCCGGGCTGCAATCCAGCGCTCCATCCTTTCGGTCAACACGCCGACGACGTCGGCTCGCTCTGCTGCCACATCGATCGTCTCGCAGGGGTCCTCGATCAGGTTGTACAGTTCCACCGGCGGCTTGAAATG
Organism: Paracoccaceae bacterium; assembly: GCA_026707935.1. Lineage (GTDB taxonomy): Bacteria > Pseudomonadota > Alphaproteobacteria > Rhodobacterales > Rhodobacteraceae > JAPPHA01. Next base: position 25,909 of record JAPOVX010000236.1, on the reverse strand, counting down.
AAAGTCGGGCTCCAGGGCCCGTATCAGCTTCCACTGCGGCGTCCGCCAGCCATGCTTTCGCATCCAGGTACACTCGGTGATGTACATCTCCGCCTCGTGGGAGGCCACATCGCCGCGAACCATGCCCATCAAGCTCCTGCCATCAAAACGGATGTCGCACTCGATTTCCGCGAGTTCCAGCAATGTGGGCACAAAGTCCTTGAGTTGACTGTAACCCGAGAGCCGCAGCCCGGCGGGAATCTTCGACGGGTAGCGGATGATGAGAGGGACATGGAGGTTCGAGTCGTAGAGGCCGTGGTGGTCGAACCAGCATTCATGCTCGTAAAGCGTCTCGCCGTGATCGGAGATCAGCACAACGATCATGTCATCCAGAACACCGCGGGTTTCGAGGAGCTTCAGAATGGTCTGGATACAGGAGTCCATGTATGCGATGGCCCCGTCGTACTGGGCGATCACGTAGTCCTTGTCGGTAATCCCGGGCGGCATCCAGCTGGCAAAAAAGTCCCGAAAGGGCTTGAAGGCGAAGACGGGCTCCATCGAATTGTTGTTCGGGTCGCACTCATCGCCGTGATAGAACATGCGCTGGAAGGGGTCCGGGGGCAGGTAGGGCGTGTGCGGGTCCATGTGCCGCAGCAACATGAAGAATGGCCGGTCCTGATCGAGGAGACGTTCGAGTTCTGGGACAGCCACGCGGTTGAGGTCCTGGGCCTTGTCGAGGGGCCTTTCGTCCCAGTTGCACCAAGCCCTGTAGTCAAGGTAGGTGTCGAAGCCCCTTGAACTGGGATTGCCGCTGAAACCCACGCAAGTCGTATCATAGCCCCGATCCCTCAGAAGCTCCGACAGCATCGTCACTTCAGGCCTGATACCCCCCTTGTGTTGCAGCGCAACCACCTGGGTACCGAATACGTCGAGGCCGCTCAACATCGACGTGAAACCGCTCGTTGTCGGGATATGCGGGCTGAAAGTGTTCTCGAAGAGGGCACCCTGAGAGGCAAACCGGTCAATGCGGGGCGATGTCAGCCGGCGATAGCCGTAGCAACTCAAGTGGTCGGCCCTAAGGGAATCGACGCCAAAGACAAGAATACTGGGTGTCGTCATTGGCGAGGTGTTCTCGAAGCGTGTCGTGAGATGTCGCGTTCGGCCCTTGATCCCTCAATGGTCCGATGGATACAGGCGCATTTGAAATTGGGTGTCAGCGTACATAATCCTTGTCGAGAATTTGCCAAGCCAAGGCAGACGCTAGGCTGGATTTCACGCATCGTCAATGCGAAATGCCGTGTCGTCCAGGACAATTCCATTCAGTTTTTGCCGGTACGCGGGTTTGACGCAATAGCTTTACGTATTTCACCGACGCGCCTTTTTTTGCCACGCGAGGTAAGGTCGCGTCGACCCTGGACAAAGCCCCACGGCGAATGATTCTGCGCCTGGTGGCGTTTCCGGCGAATTGGGGATGTCCGGACATGCCTGCTCACCCCGTCTTCTCGGGTGGAGGCTGGATTGGCAGTCCAGGCGCGGGTGAGGTGCGGGAAATCGCCCGTATTGGCCGAAACATGGAAACCCCAACACATCTTCAGTGCCTTCGACGCGGATGACGCCGGCGACTCGGCTACAAGACCCTGGTTGGCGCCGAGAGATGCGCTACGCGGTGCCTGATCGCGACGGGCGGCCCATGGCCATGCTCGGCTTCCCGACTGCGACTTGGAAGACCCCGCCCCGCGAAGCCTTCATCGACAGGTCGGCTGCCGCCCGGGAGAGGAACCTGTATCGCATGGTCGACAATTCCCGCTTCCTCGTTCTGTCCTGGATCCACATCCCGAACCTGGCCTCGCACATCTTCGCAGTGGTGCGGTGCCGACTGCCGCGCGACAGGCACCGGCGGCATAACGTCGCCCCAGTGCTGATGGAAACCTCCGCCGAGATTCCGCGCGTCGCGGGGCCAGCTGCCAGGCAACCGGCTGGGTCCACGCCGGAACAACGCAGGGATGCGGATGCGACGACAAGACCGGGACGACGGAAAACCAGGGAAGGACGTCTGGCACTGCCCGCTCCGGATGAATCGGAAAGGAACGTTCAATCGCCGACTCGATGTCCGGTCGTCACGCCCTCGCCGAACGATTACGATCCGATTGGTGGTCCGGTTGTTTCCGGTATCCGGCGGATGATGGGGCGGCAGCGCATTTGCATGGCCGCGAACACAGCCGCGCATTCCCAAGGATAGTTACGGGATGTGGCTGCGCGCAACGGTGGTCGGGCGTGCGTGCGGCAAATGCTTCCGACCGGATGGACGGGAAGTCCGCCAAGTTGCCCCGTTTATCCAGGGGATACGTGAATCCTGTCCACCGAGACCGAGCCGTCGGCGACGAGAAGACCGATCCCGCCCGCGGCAAATCCGGATTCCGGGCCATCTTCGGTGGTGAGAACCGTGTCAGCGGCGCTGGCGGAAACGCGGTTGCCGCGCAGCGACATGGACAGGGGAACGGTTTGGTCGAGGCACCACGGGAATCCTGTCGCGGCGAGAACCGTGCGCTCATCGTCGCGGACACGGAGAATCTGGAATTGCCCGTCGCGACACAGCCGCGCGGCATAGAATCGGCGGAGCCCGCCAACCCGAGCCGCCAACCCGGCGTACCGGCCGAGGTGAACAGTCACGCCGGCGTCAACCCTGTAGTCAGTCCATTGCTGCGTCCCATGAATGATCAGGCCCTCGCCACGGTCCTTGGAAATACGGATTCCGGCCTCGTATCCCCCGAAGTTGTCGGCCGAATTCACCCACGCGCGCTGCCAGAATTCGCCCCGCTCGTCCGGCGGGCGCAGGACCAGATCTGGAACACCGGTCCAGCCCATGCGGTCAAGCAGGATCCTGCCGCCGATATCGGTCCCGGTGGCCGTGACGGAGAAGCCGACTTCGGCGATTGGCTGGGACTCGCAATCAGGGAGGATCCAGGAGAGCTCACCGGATTGTCCGGGGCCGAACGTCCGTGCAGGTCCGCCGACATCGACGAGACCGTCCGCGTCGCCGTATCGGCGAATGAGCAAACGGACCGTGACTGCTCCGGAATTCTCCGCGGCGCTCGCGAAGGCAGCCGTCAGGACCTGACCGGGGTAGACGAGGGGCGATGCCATCAGGTCGTAGGTTCGCATGCGAACGACATCCCTGGGTGCAAAGGTCGGCGATGTCACCACCACGGGCCGGTCACCTCCCAGGGATTCGAAGTCGACCGACAGCACGTGATTTCCGTCATGGGTTGCACCCGCGACGGTGGCACCGACGGAAGGATCAGACCCGCTGGCGATGCGGAATCCCTGTGTTGACCCCGGCAGCGAGAAGTGAAACTGCGCGCCGTCCTTGGGTGCAGCGGGCGGCGGTGTGCCGTCTACCACGTGGCCGAGACCGGCAATGTAGCCCGCCATTCTTGCGGCATCGTTGATCGCGAAGCCGCCATCCGCGGACGAAACCAGCATGCGATCAGCGAGCGGACCGCGCCAGTCCGGTCCTGCGGTCAAGCCGTCAAGCCCGTGCATGAGTCCGAGGAGGCAGCCGACATTCCCGGCATTGCAGTCGGTGTCCCAGCCGGAGGTGTTGACGATTTTCTGCGCGCGGCTGAAGTCGTCCGGTGCGTACAGGACGGCCATGATCATCAACGCGTGATTGGGCATCACATGGCAATTCCCGGGATACTTGTCATAACCGTGGAACTCCGCGATTTTCCTGCGTGTATCCCGCCAGTCCGCGTATGCCCGGTGCCAGCCCCGGATTTCCGCGACGAGTCGCGCGACCCGGCAGTCGTCCGGGATGACTGACAATCCGGTATCGATCAGGGTATCGATGTCCGTCGTCTGGAAAGCCTTCGCTTCCATCGCTGCCCAGAGCATCGCCGCGTGGACGGCCTCTCCGTCGTGGCTGACGCGGGCGGCTTCACGTGCGAATCTGGCCGCAAGCTCCGGATTCCCCGGCGCAACCATCGCCCATCCGTCGATGAAAATTTGCGCGCCTATCTGTTCGGCGACGGTTTTCCCGTTGGTCTCGATCGAACCGCTTTCCGGTGCGGCGATGCCGTTTTTCAGGTTACGCCATGCCGTGTGTTCGGAGTATACGCCGTACCCGCCCCAACAGAGGATGGCACGTTTCTCGACGATGTAGTTCAGCCAGGTCTTTCCGATCGTTTCCGACGAAATGTCGGCCGGTCGGGGGCAGCCCTCGAGGGCGCGGACGAAGGTGAATGTTCCGGAGACATCGTCGTCGGTCACGACGAGCGGATCGCCCAGCCGATCGTGGACATAGTATTCGATTTCCCCGAGTTCGCGCATGATCTGCTCATACGTCCAGCCTTCGAACGGGCGGCCGAGGTAGACACCGATCAGCTTGCCGAGGATACCGGCGTAGACCCGCTCAGTGTAATCCGGTGGCAGTGACATTGTCGTTCCATGCTAGGTTTCGGCAGACTCGCGAATGTTATGCTGATCCCGAAATCCTGTAAACGCCAATCCGCGTTAGGGTTCCGCAACCAGTGGAAACCTGTGCAAGACGGTACGATCGACGGACTGCCGGCGGCTGGGACATCGAGGCCGTGCCTGAACTGCTGGCCCTGGCGAGCGAACGTGGTTTGCGAACCCTCGGGGATGGAGGCGTGTCATGACCCAAACCGAGCCGACACCACTGGTGCCGCTGGTGCAGAAGCCTTCACCAATCGGCTCATCAGCCGACTCGGGGCCGGTACGAACACGATTACAAGCTACCGCGCTGCCCGGTGACTTGATTTGAGAAACAACACCGCATGGCCGCTCTCCACGATCGGATGATTGATCTCCACGAGAAGCTCCGGACACAGTAGGGTCACATTGTCCAACAGCCTCTGGTAGCTGTAGTGAAAATCGTCCCAGACATCCGCGTGGCCAGGGAAACGGTGCAATGCGTTGTGTTCGTGTACCAGTAGGTGGGGACGGTCGAATTCGCAACCGAGTCCCTGCCAGATCACTCCCGTCACGAGGATCCGCCACATCTCCATGCCCGCCGACCGAACTTCCTGTCGATGTCGGGTATTGTGTGCTCGTCCAGAAGTGCGAACAGCCGGGAGCGGAAATGCTCGTGGGCGCAGAGACGCTGTCGTCACAGCAGCAGGGTCGGGAAGTCGTCCCCGTGGTTGGGGTTCATTTCGATGTCTTCGATTGAACGTCGCCGAGTTCAATCTGCGGATCGCGTGCCTGTCTCATGTCTGCCTCGCGAAGACGTGCGCAAATCGGCCCGAATTGGGCCCAAACGGGCTGAAAACGGCTTTTTGGGTCTTGATCTTCGCGGTGAGAAAATCACGGTTTACCCCATAGATTCAATAAGTTAATATGTTTTCGGGCAAGCACTAGCTTGTCCTCGCGCCTGCTGCCCGGCCGGGCTCCAGGCTTGCTCGAGCTTCACCCGGTCAGGCTGGCGATTGAATTCCGGTGGCTCGACGGTTCCCCGGTAGTCCGGGATCAACGGCCGAATCTTGTCCAACGCCTCCGGCGGCCACTGCGCGTGCCGGCGGTGGAATGCGTGATGGATCCAGCTCTTCGTCGGTTCCTGCAATTCGTCGAACAGCGGGTGAAACCAGATCGTGATCAACGTCCGAAACTCACGGGTCGTGTTTGCGTGCGTGGCGTGAAACAGCCGGGCGTCACCCACCACCAGGTCTCCCGCCCGGACCGGCACGTCGATCTCGCCCGGAAAATCGGCAAAGCGCCCGTCGTGCTCGTTGTCCATCCGGTTGATGTCCCTCGTGTGCGCGTCCCCCATCTCGTGGAGCCGGTGCCACCTGCGGTGGGTACCCGGCAGCAGCCGCAGGCAGCCGTTTTCGCGCGACGTGTCGTCGAGGTAGTACATCAGGAAGATCATCGGGGAGTAGTCGCCATAGGCGCGCGGGTCGTCCCACCACATGCAGTCCTGGTGCCAGTAGAGTCGCGGACTGGGCCCGGGTTTGCTGATTATGACCGCTTTCCAGAATTTGCTGCCGCCGAACCCCATTGCCTCCAGCGCAGCCAACGCTCTGGGATTGCCGATGCACTCAGCCAGGCCCGGATGGCTATCCGAGTCGATCAAGGTCCCTGGCGCGCGGGTGGCCTCGAGCTGCCTCGCGGACAGATCGCGGACGGCCTTCAAGGCGACCGAGCGGGTGTGCCGGAGGGTGTCGGCGTCGAGCATGTCCTCGAGGACGCAGAAACCGTCCTTGATCAACAGGCGCGCCTTGCGGCCCAAGTCGGTGACGGGCGGTGTGTTGTCGGTTTTCATGGCTTGGCACACGGTTTGTCGCCTGAAAATTTCATGTCTCGCCCTTTTCCGTATCAGAGGCTTCAAGCAGGCGCCGCGTATACGGATGTTCGGGAGCGGTGAGCACAGCATCTCGAGTGCCGAATTCCCGCATGGTGCCGTTCTCCAGCACTGCAATTTGATGTGATACGCGGGCAATGACCGCGAGATCGTGGGAAATGAAAATGAAACTGGTCCCCCGCATGTCTTGCAAGCGCAGTAACAGGTCCAGAACACTTGCCTGAATTGTAACATCCAGCGCCGATGTGACTTCATCGCATATCAGCAGGTCAGGTTCCGCCGCCAGTGCACGCGCAATCGCCACCCGCTGTTGTTGTCCTCCCGACAGTTGCAATGGGCGGCGCGGCAAGAGCTCCGGTTCCAACTCAAGATCGGCCAGGAGGGCGACCGCCCGGGAACGGGCTTCAATCGCTGTCAACCCGAAATAAAGTCTCATGGGACGGATCAGGATGTCCGCTACGGTGTGGGTGGGATTGAGCGATGACAAAGGGTCCTGAAACACCATTTGAATTCGGCGGCGCAGGTCCTTGCGCCGTCGTCGCGCAACGCCGACAACTGGTTCGCCATCCACAATGATCTTGCCGTCATGTCCGGAGATCAAGCCGGAAACAAGCCCGGCCAGGGTTGATTTTCCCGATCCGCTTTCACCGACAACGCCCAGTGTATGGCCGCGAGTAATGGCAAGGTTCACCTTGTTCAGCGCCGCTGGACCGCGCTTTCGCTTGCCAAATATGCCCGAGTGCGCGGAATAGGAAAAGCTCAGGTCATTCATCGACAAGTAAATCGAAGGGTTGGGAACGCGCGGGGCGGACGGGCCGGAGGCCTCGATCCGGGGAATGGCGCTGACCAGGGATTTGCAGTATCCGGATTGGGGATTGTGGAAAATCTCGTCGGACGCGCCTTCTTCAACGATCTCGCCGTCCTTCATGACCAGGATCCGTTGGCACATGGACCGGATGACGTGCAGGTCGTGGCTGACATAGATCAAGGTCGCATTCATGTCTCTCTGAATGTCGCGGATCAAATTCAACACCTGGGCCTCGACAGTTTTGTCCAGCGCTGTGGTTGGTTCGTCGAGGACGATCAGTTCGGGCGTTCCGACCAGAGCCGCGGCAATCACCGCGCGTTGCCGTTGTCCCCCGGAGATTTCATGCGGATAGCGCCTGGCCAGCACTTCGGGGTCTCGCAGGCCGGTCTTCACCATCAACGACAAGACATGGTCTTGCAAAGTGGAGCCGGAGAATTCCGTGTGCAGCGTGACGAGTTCCCTCAGCTGGGTTCCAATGGTCATGTGCGGCGACAGGGATGAAAGGGGATTTTGGGGAACCATGGCCGCACGTCCTCCGCGGAAGCGGCGCAGGTCTTTTCCCTTCAGGGCGAGTACATCTGTATCCCCGACACGGATGCGCCCGGAAGAAATGAGCCCGCCTTGCCGGGCATAACCCAACAGCGCCCGGGCAAGGGTAGATTTGCCCGATCCGCTTTCGCCCACGATACCCAGTGTTTCACCACGCCCCATGCTGAATGTAGCTGATGCCACCGCCGTGAAATCACGCCCCAGGTCATCGCGATAGACTATTCGCAGGCCGGCTACGTCGACGTGGGTCATGTGGCGGTTTCCGCGCCCACAACTCCATAGGCACGGGCCAGCCCGTCCACGGCAAAATTGATGCCGATGATCAACGACGACAGGGCTATGGCCGGAAGGATCACAAACCAGGGGTCGGTAAAGACAACAGTCATTGCTTCCTGCACCATCAGGCCCCAGTCGGGTGTGGGCTGGCTGATTCCAAGTCCGAGAAAGGAAAGCGCGCTGATTTTCAACACGGCAGACGAGCAGCGCATTGCAAACTCGACCGCCATCAGGCCACGCAGATTGGGCGCAATCTCGCGTATCATGATGAACCCTGTCTTTTCACCGCGCAGTTCGGCGGCACGTATGAAATCAAAAGCGGCTATGCTGATGGTCCGTGATCGAATGACACGCACCGCGCCAGGCGTATACACTATTGCCACAATAAGGGAGAGCGCCCAGATTTCCTTTCCGAACGTCAACACCAGAATGGCGATCAGCAACAATTCCGGCACCGCCATCATCGCGTCGGTGAGCCGCATTATCAAATCATCCACCAGTCTACCCAGATGTCCCAGTCCACCCAGGTATCCCGCCACTATTCCGAGCGTCGTTCCGACAACCAACGCAACGCTGACCCCGGTCAGGGAAACCAGCAAAGCGACGCGCCCGCCTGCCATCAATCGCGACATGTAGTCACGGCCGATTTGATCGGTGCCCAGCCAATGCAAGCCCGAAGGGGGTGTAAGGCCATCGGTCAAAATGGCTGAAATCGAATAGGGCGCCATCAGCGGCGCGAACAGGGCAAAAAAGAGATGAAGCCCGACCAGCAGCAGCCCGATAACTGAAAGTGGGGAGTGAACAGCGCGTGCCAGCGGGCTGAAACTGCGTTCCCGGGGCCGCGACATGTTTTGGACGTCAGTGGCCATTCGAGGGTCGTCTCACGCGGGGATCAAGTGCCAAAACCGCGATATCTGCCAGCAGATTGCCCAGTATGACCGCAAAGGCGGCCAGAAAGGTGATCGCCTGTACGGTCGGAATCTCGCGCTGGATTATGGCCCGGATCAATTCGAGCCCAATGCCGGGAAACCTGAAAACCGCCTCGATTACGACGACACCCGAGATAATACCGGCCACAAACTGCGCCGTACCATTGAGCATCGGAATCACGGCTACAGGCAGCGCATGGACGATGACCAGTCTCCATTCCGGCACGCCAGACAAACGCGCGCGTTCGACGAATTCGCTGGCTAGCGCTTCGAGCATACCGGCGCGGAGGAGCCGAAACTGGTACGCGACCCCCGACACAATCAGCGCCATGACCGGCAACACGGAAAGTTTCAGAACTTCCCAGGCAGGGGCGTACTCCGGTATCAACAGGACTGCTGGAACGAGACCGAGTAGCAGTGCAAAAACCATGACAAATATGTTGGCAACGACGAAATCAGGCATGGAATAGGAGAACAGCGTTGCTCCCGAAACTATTCCGTCCAACCGCCCGCCCGGCTTGATCGCGGCAGCAATGCCAAGGGCGATCGCAACCAGCGGGGTAACGACAATTGCGATGCTTGCCATCAACATGGAATTGATCATTGGATGCCAGATGTTGTCGATCACCGCATCCCGCGTCACCAAAGTCTTGCCGAAATCAAACGTGATCAGGTTGAGCAACATTTCGCCAAAGCGAACCAGCATCGGGCGGTCCAGCCCCAACTCAGCGCGCATTCGGGCAAAATCCTCTTCCGTATAGTATATGCGCTCGTCCGCGGGGATGGCTGCATCCAGTGCGTCTCCCGGCAAGACTTCTGTACCCACAAAGACAACAACCGCCGCAAGCATAAGGATCAGCCCTGACAGTGCGAGGCGGCGCAAAATCAGTGCCAGGATTGGATGCATTCGGACTAATCCTTGCAAACGAATTCAGCCACGACATCGCGATGCCGTGGCTGATTGTAGATGTCAAGAATTTGGCATTTCGGCCTCGTCAGGCATCGATCCAGATGCTTTCAAACCGGCTTGACCAGTTCTGGGCATGGCTGCGGGCGTTCTTCACGTTTGCCGCGTGGGCCACCATGTTCCGCCGTGCCCCGATACTGATGCCAGGCACCTCTTCGTGTGCAATGCGTTGCGCCTCTTTGTACATGTTCGAGCGCTCCACCGGGTCTTTCGTACCGACAGCCGTCTGCACCAGGTCATGATACCTTTCTGAACCCTCGGTTTCCCATTTGCCACCTGAGTCGGTTGTCCACGGCCGGAGAAGGTTGATGTAGGGATTGCGCGGCCCGACAAGGTGACGGCGCGGGCGCCCCCACGGTTTGTTGACTGCCAAGGCGTAGGGAATATACCCGTCACAAGGCCGCTCCTCCATCTTCAACTCGATACCGGCCTCGGCCAGGCTTTCGGACACAATCGGCCAAAGGCGCGGTTCTTCGGGAAACGACGGGCAGAACAGCATCGCGGGCAACTTGACACCGTCACCATATCCGGCTTCTGCCAGCAGAGCCTTGGCTTGCGCCACGTCCCGCTCGACCGGTCGCGGAACGAAATCCGCGTTGAGACCATTCATGTGGGTGTCGTTTCCTGTCCAGCCTTCCGGGTCGTTGTAGATGATCGTGTTGATCTTCACGCGGTCTATTGCCAGAGACATTGCTTGACGTATTCGCTGATCATTCCACGGAAAATCGAGGTTTTTCGGCATGATCATATAGAATCCGTCGCCCGATCTGGAGGCGTGAACGACCCCGCCCGCATCTTCAAATTGACCGATCTGGCCAGGATCTATGTTCCAGACTGCATTCAATTGCCCGGCACGGAAACCGTTGATGGCGGCGTTACCCAGAGTAATCACGCCCACCAATTCGTCCAGATAAGGTCCGCCGCCTTCCATCCAGTAGTTCTCGTTGCGCCGAGCACGAAACTGACGTGCATTATCTATCTCGATGAGTTGGAATGGTCCCGTTCCAATTCCGTCATAACCCATCTCCTGGAGGTCATCCTTGGCTTTGAAAATCGTTGCCCTGTATTCGGCCAACGCATAGGGGAATTCGGCATTGGGTCGCTCCAAATGGAGTCGGACACTGTATTTGCCGGTCTTTTCAGGCCGGGCGATTGTGTTCCTGATCAAGCCGACACCTCCGAGCATGTGAAGGCTTAACGAGGCGACCACATCATCGGCAGTCATTTCACTGCCGTCGTGGAACAATACCCCTTCGTGCAGCTCCAACTCCCATACATCCAAACTGTCATTGGATGTCAGCGTGCGAGCCAATTCCAACTGAACGTTCAGATCTTCGTCAACCCAGGTCAGCATATTCCAGATCGCGCGTGTCAGAAGATCGAGATAGTAGTACGAATGTTCGCCTCGATTTGATTCGCCCAACGCCCAATTCGGATAAGTTTGACCATAGACAAGCTTGCCACCCATCTTGGGAGTTTGTCCGTCAAGCATTGCGGACACGGCATCGGCGGTACTGGCGAGTGCTTTTGTCGGATCTAGCAGGTGCGAAATACCGAACACCGCGGCACCGGCGGCCGCATGGTTCATCAACTGTCGGCGCGTCAGCCAAGACGCCGTTTTTTTTCTGAATTCAGGTTCTATATTTTTCATGGTTCGTTCCTCTCAAAGTGCCCAATTCCTGCATGGAATTCCGGGCGCCACGTTATCCATTGTGATATATTGGATGAGGAGACATTAGCCATTTGGTTCGATCAAGCCAATACCGATCGAGAATCAATTTTGGTCGCAAATTCCAAATCCGGTTATTTTCATGCGATTTCTCGATTGTCGATCGGAAGGCATTATTTGGAATCCAGAACAATCACCACGGATTCGCCGTTCGCACACTGGAAGGCAGCAACTCATCCAGCCGGAAGGATTTCGGCCGTCACATGCGCGCACCGTCGACCTGCCTCGGACACACGGGCGTCAACAACACGTACTGTAATCCCGAGCACGGCATTCAATCTCTGAAATGTTGCGCGCAACATTCTTCTGGATCACGCGACAGATGGTACCCGGAACCGCACTCCACGGCGAGGGGGCCATTGATGCCCTCTCGGCATGGCCCCCCGCCGACGGGGCGCAGAGTGGCAGCGGCCTTCTTCGGGTCGGCATCGGGGATGGTGACGATCGGATTCTCGTCACCGGGTTCCAGTGTTGCTCCCTTGAATTTCCCCACCGCTTCGCGTGCGACGATGCGTCCTGTTTCCACCGAGCCGGCGAACCCCATACGGGAAACGTCCTTGCGGTGCACCAGGGCTGAGCCAGTGGTGCCAACGCCGGTGCCGATTTTCACGACGCCTGGAGGGAAATCCTCTTCGCACAATTCGCCGAGCCGGAGACTCGACAGGGGCGCCTTCTTGGGGCAATTTACAGACGAACGGACGCCTCGAAACAATCAACACCGTATATTTCATGGTGCAATCTGAAATTCATTTTGCCTCGCAAGGCCCGGAAACTTGCGACATTCAGCTTGGCGAGCCCGGCCTTCGCATGACGTGTTCAGCGGCTTGCTCGATCATGCCTTTGGGAAGGGCATCCCGCAATCGGCTTTTCCTTGGGCATGCGCCGACTGGAACTGTGCTGCTGCCGGACCGGATTGAAGTCGGATCGCGCGGAGCAGTCTTCGTGGGTGCGGCCGGCCGCGGCGCCTGGAGCAATCCCCATGTGGCCGCAGAAATCCTCCAGGCCCACAAACAGTGAGCAACGAAGCTGTAACCTTGCCCGATATTCGCGGTGTCGTCTCCGACCTGGACGGCGTCGTCTATCGCGGGGACACGCCGATCGACGACGCGGTCACCGCAATTCGCGACTGGATGGAGCACGGTTTGCGGGTGGCCTATGTCACGAACAACTCCACCGGCACGAGCGCGGACTTCGCCGCCAAGCTGGGCCGCATGGGCATTCCCGCCACGGCTGAAGATGTGGTCACGAGCGGGGAGGCAGCGGCCGACTTTGTGCGCGGTCGCTGGCCGAACGGTGCCACGGTGCACGTGGTGGGGTCGGACGCCCTGCGCGATACGCTGCGTGGGATCGGCTGCAGAGTGACGACCGGTGAGGCGGACGCTGTTGTCGTCGGCCTGGATCGAGCCTTCCACTACGACAAGCTGGCGAAAGCGGCCGACGCAGTCCGCTCCGGCGCGTTTCTGATCGGCACCAATCCCGACCGTATGTACCCGGTTCCAGGCGGCTTCATCCCCGGTGCCGGCAGCCTCCTCGCCGCGGTCACCGCGGCCGCGGGTCTCGATACGCCGCACGTCGTTGTCGGCAAGCCGGAGCCAACGCTGATCGAGATCGCGCGCTGGAAGCTGGGTACGGACGCCGAGCGCACGATCATGATCGGTGACCAGCTCGAGACCGATGTTGCGGCTGGCCGAAATGCCGGCCTCAAGACAGTCCTCGTCAAGACCGGGGTTCTCAACCGCTCGGAACCCGGCAAAGCGGCCGACTTCGAGGTCGACAGCCTCGCCGACCTGCGTCTCGGAGGATCGTAGCGGTCGCGCTATTCTCGTCGATTCTTCCCATGGGAGCGCGACCGAGTCCCCTTGGATTCCACGGTGGCCCAACCTGAAGCGGGAAACGACCGTGGATGACGAGCTTGGCAGCAGGCTTGCCGGTCTTTCCAGGAAAACTCCGCGCGCCCATCACGCGTCCTTCGCCTCGACCCATGGTGCCGGTCCGGACTGGCCGACCGCATTCCGGAGCCGCTCGGGGCGTTGGGCGAGAGGTTCGCCAGGAGCGAACGGCCCATACATGTCTGGTCCTGTGACTTCGCCCGGGACCGAACCTGCGATGGATGTGCCTACCGTATGTTCAACATCCTCGATGAGTTCGCCCGCGAAGCCCTGATGATCCGGGTCATGGCCCTTGCGGAATTGCAGTCAACCGGATTGAACGCTGCCGCACCGTTGCCGCCGGCGGCATGCGGCAGGATCTGCTGCACGCCTGTCGGTGGCCTGTCAGAGAAATTCACTTTCAATGAGTTCCGGCAGCTCTACTACACTGGGGATTACGTGTGTGTGCCAGTACCGTCCCCAAGCCTCGACGGGTCTGGGCCCGCTGAGCACGCCAATGATGCCGCGGCAGCCTGCGTTATAGCCTTCCAGCATATCAGCCGGCGTGTCCCCGACCTTGATCACTTCGTGCACATTCTGGACATCCAGTTCGCTCATGGCGTAGTAGATCATGAAGGGTGCAGGCCGGCCTCGTTCGCCGGGCACATGTTCGACATCGACAGCGACATCAACGAGTCCGTCCTTCACCCAGCCCAGCCCGTCCATGATGGCAGTCGTGACGTCTCGATGAAAGCCGGTGTCGGTGGCGACCAGGATGCCGTGGTCGTGACACCACTTGAACGTATCGACAGCCCCGGGCACCTCCCTGACCTCGTTGCGGTAGTGATTGATCATGATTTCCGAATACCGGTCGAAAATCGTCGTGGCTTCTTCAAGCGTTTCGGGATCTTTGGTCTTTTCGAAATCCTCTATCTTGAGGTCCTTGCCCTGTGCCCTGGAAATCAGGAACTGATAGAGATGAATCTTGTTGGTGCCCATATTGAGCAGTATCTCGTCGGGCGTGGTGTCCAGGTTGAACTCCACGGCTGCCTTGTACAAGCAATCCCGTACACCGGTATCGTCGTGGACGGTCGTACCGGAAAGATCGAACATCACCATGCTTACTTTGCCCATCAGGGGTCTCCTTTTGCAGCTTGAGGTCTTACTATCGGCCGGATAGCAGTACGGTTCTCCAATGCCTCGAGCGCGGATGTCACGCCCTCGGCGGTCAGCGGAAAACTGGGGCCTGAGAGTTTCTCATAAGGGTACCTCGATCGGCTCTTGTGAACCAGTTCCATCGCACGTCCGAGGTATTTCGAATGATAGTTGTGAAGCCCCTTGATGGTCAGACACTTGATGATCACGTCATGTGAATCAAGGGTGAAGCTGTCGTTCGGATAGACCGCCCCCTGCATCAGATACTTGCCGCCGGTGCGCAGCAATTTCGCGCCCAGCGGCACCACCTTGGCATAGCCGCTGACCTCGACCACGAGGTCGGCACCGATGCCACGGGTGAGGTCATGGACGCTTTCAATCAACGTCTCATCGGTGCACCCGTCGGCGTTGATGCACACATCGGCGCCGAACTCCTTCGCCAACTCGAGGCGCTTGTCCAGGATGTCGATCATAACGACCTGTCTGGCGCCCTGTTCCTTGGCAAATGCGGCGGCGTAAAGGCCGAGCATCCCGGCCCCCTGGATGACAACGGTGTCGCCGGTTTGCATGTCGATTCTGTCAAGGCCGCCGGTTACCGTCGCTGCCGCGCACATCAGGGGCGAGGCTTCCTCATCCGTCATGTCGTCCGGGACCTTGAACACACCGGTGCCCGGCTTGAGGTAGACATACTCGCCAAATGTGCCCAGGAAATACGGGGGCACGTCGCTCTTGTCGTGTCCGTATTTGAAGAGATTCTGGCACTTCTGCGGCAGATCCGTCATCGTGCAGTAATAGCAGTTGCCGCAGTTGGCCATGATGGACCAGGTGATACGGTCTCCAACGGACAGCAGGTTGCCAGCGGCATCTCCGGAGATATCGCGCCCGAGCCTCTCGATGATTCCGAGCCCTTCATGACCGAGCACGGACGGGGTCGGAAAAGGCCTGCGTCCGCGCCAGCTGTGCATGTCCGAGCCGCACACGGTAGCAATGCTGGTGCGGACAAGAATCGCACCCGGCTCCAGCTCTTCCGGTAACGGGAACTCTGCTGCCTCCAGTGGTACGCCAACGCCCATGAAGAGCACAACCTTGCCTGTTCGTGATGACATTCTGCCTCCGATTCCCTCAGCCCGTTCTCGACGCCGGCTCATGGCGCGAGAGCGGCACTGCCTTTTGTGGGGCGAAACCTCGACTTCGCAAAATTCACGTCTCCGTTCCGCGCACGGGTTGGAGTGACGCTCGGGGTGGCGAACCCGCCCCCGCCCGCGCCTGGCAGCGGGTGACGGGCGGACGCTGCGACTGGCCAGTGGCCTCGTGGCTGTTGGCACAAGTTGTTTTCGCGGAATTCATGGAATTCGCACCGATTCGACAGGTCTACCTGGAATCGCGCGTCGCGACCGCAGTACATCTTCCAGCGTCACGTGTACGGCCGGCGGGTCGCCCAGTTCCGGGTAAACGGCGTCTGCCTCGGAAAAATCTTCGTCGCCAGTATATCCGCTGATCGTGATGACGCAGCGCATCCCGGCCCCCTTCGCTGCCAGCAGCCCGTTGCGGCTGTCTTCGATCACCACGCATTCTGCGGCGGCCAGCCCCAATCGCTGCGCCGCGAGTTCGTAAATCTCGGGGTCCGGCTTCTTTCGCGACACGACGTCACCGGCGAAGATTGCGGCGAACCGTCTGTGACGCGCTTCACCGAGCAAACGCTCGACAATCAGCGTTACCGAGCGTTCATTCGAAGTGGAGCAGACGGCCAGTGTCAATCCCGTCGCGATTGCTTCATCGACCAGCCGGGCAATTCCGGACCGCAACGGCAACTGTCCGTCCCCGATAATCTGCATGAAGATATCGGTCTTGGACCTGTGCAGATCCCTGATGAATGCATCGCGGTCGTCGATGCCAACGGGCCAGTCCGCATTGTCGAAGTGTTGGCGCATGCGCTCTTTGCCGCCCGCGACCTTCAACAGCTCACCATACGACTCGATACTCCACTCGATCCCCAGGTCTCTAGCGGCGAACGCGCGATTGAACGCCACACGGTGGCCGTCACGTTCGGTGTCGACGAGAACGCCGTCGCAGTCGAATAGAAGTGCCTTGATTATGAGTCGCTCTCCAAATACCGCTTGGCCGCCGGCATTACGCGGCCAGTATCAACGAGCCCTGCCCACCGCCGCCGAACTGCTCGATCCGGTCCATGAAAACAGCCAGGAGTGCCTCGTACTGCGCCTCGATAACCCGAAGCGGTTCGTAATCGTCCGGGTTGTCCCGGTGGTACGCCGCGAACCCGTCGATGAAGGCGTGTTTGAGCTGTGTCGAAATATTGATCTTGGCACAGCCGCGGGCGATCGATTTCGCGAAAACGTCGTTGGCCAGCCCGGTGCCTCCATGCAAGGCCAGCGGCTTGCCCGTGCGCCGATGAATTTCCTCGATCCGGTCAAATGCAACGTTCGGTTCACCCGAGTAGTAGCCGTGCGCGGTGCCGATGGCGGGCGCGAACACCGCCAGGTCCAGATCGCGGCAAAAACGCACGGCCTCATCGACTTCCGTGAGATGGGCATCGCGCGCATCCACGAAAATGTCGTCCTCAACACCGACGATCCGGCCCAGTTCCGCCTCCACGCCCATCCCGGCTGCCGCCGCCATTGTCACGACTTCGCGGGACATGGCCAGGTTCTCTTCGAAAGGCAG
This sequence comes from Paracoccaceae bacterium, assembly GCA_026707935.1. Taxonomy (GTDB): domain Bacteria; phylum Pseudomonadota; class Alphaproteobacteria; order Rhodobacterales; family Rhodobacteraceae; genus JAPPHA01. The sequence continues at coordinate 8,648 of JAPOVX010000236.1, read as the reverse complement.
GGCCGAGGCATCGATCATCACGTCGGTCCAGCCATGATCAATGCAGCCGCGAATGACGTCGAGATCCTGACAGTGGTCGAGGTGCAATGAAATCGGCACGCTCGTATCGGCAGCCAGTTCCTTGATCCAACCGGCGCAGGCCGCGTGGCCCCAGTACTTAACTGTCTTCACCGAGGTCTGCAGAATCACCGGCGCGTCCAGCGCCGCTGCGGCGTCAACCATGGCCTTTGCGGAATTGTAGTCAACCGGATTGAACGCTGCCACACCATAGCCGCCGGCGACGGCATGCGGAAGGATCTGCTTCATACCTGTCAGTGGCATGGTAACAACCGGACCCGTCGTTATCGGTGAACGTTCCCGGAGGATCCGACAATCGAAATGTTCGGATTGTCAGCGTCAGTCCGGTGCATTGTTTTGTGCAGCAAGATGATACGGTTCAGTTCGGCTTGGTTGCAGGCCATTTTCACGCCGCCAGTTCCATGTCGTTGCAGGTCTCGAATTCAATTAGACTAGCATTCGGCTTGGTATCTGGTAAAATTGGAAAACGTGAGCATTCCATCGATCTGATCAATGTATCAAAAGTGGCTTGAAGCGTTCCATTATGTCGCGACCGAGGGCAGCTTCACCCGTGCGGCGCAGAAACTTAACGTGGGGCAGCCGACCATTTCATCGCACGTGGGCAACCTGGAAGCGCGGTTCGGCGTCGAACTGTTCCACCGCAAGGGCCGATCCATCAGGCTGACTTCGGTGGGTCGGACCCTGCATCGCATCACCCACGACCTCCACGGCCACACACAGGAAGCCATCGCCTTTCTCGATGCAGCCAGGAATCTCGAGATTGGCGAACTCAGATTCAGTGCGGTCGGTCCCTACGACGTCATGGAACTTCTCGTGGCCTTTCGCGAGCAACGCCCCAGCATCAAGTGCTCCGTTCGCCTTGGGCTGATCGAGGACGTCTTGAACGATCTGGAGGAGTTCAAGGCCGACATCGGATTTGTCGGACGCGACTGCGCCAGCAACACCATTCATTCGGTGTTTTACAACCGGCACAGGATATTCGTGGTCGTGAACCGGCGACACAGGCTGGCGCGGAGACGCAGTATTCGCCTGGAGGAACTGGAGGGCGAGGACATGATCGTCCGAACCGCCAGTTCGACCACCCAGGCGGCTTTCAACAGCGCCGCAACCACGCGGGGCGTGACGCCGGAACCGGTCTTCGAGATCGAGAGCCGCGAGGGTCTGCGTGAAGCGATCATCCGCGGGCTCGGCATCGGCGTCATTTCCGAGGCGGAATTCGCGCCGCACCCGGAACTGCGACCGCTATTGGTCACGGATTCCGAAATGTTCACGCGCGCCTATATCATCTGCCTGAAATCGCGTCGCAACCGGCCACTGATCCAGGATTTCCTGCAGCTTGCCACTTCGATCGTAGACGGTTGGGAGAAGTAGCCGCGCGGCGTCCGTGCCTATTTGGGCTCGGCAACCCACGGCTCGCGTCCGGGCGGATACGCCTTCGGCAATCCGGGCCAAGTCAACGCGGAGAGCAGGATCGCCTTTGATCGGCCTTCGGCAGGTGGTCCTGTTTGATCGTTAGTGGATGACCGGCCTGAGGTCGGTCGGCAAAGCTTTCTGGGCCGGGCGGTCGGTATCCCGGGGCGCTATGTGGCGTGACGGTGTTGTCATGGCGCCGCCATTCTTCGATGATGATCCGGGCCTCTTTCAGGGAGTAGAAGATCTCACCGTTGAGGAATACGTTCCGGAAACGGGCTTTGAAGCTTTCGCGGTAGCCGATTTCCCGGGGTGAGCCTGGCTCGATGTTGGCTGTCTTTGCACCGACGGCGGCAATCCAGTCTCGAACATTTCGAGCGATGAACTCGGGGCCGTAACACCTTCGGAATGACGCGCTGACGGAGGCCGTGATCGCCAGCGCGGCCTTGACGAACGCAGCTGGCGGTCGTCCACCACGTCAGTCGAGTTCAGTTCCGGTCCAAGCGGATCACCAGCGCCTCCCTGGCAAACTCATCGATGATATTGAGCGTTCGAAAAGCTCGCCCATCATGGGTGCGATCCAGGACGAAGTCGTAGAACCTGACATGGTTCGCCCGCTCCGGTCTGAGCCGGACACATGATCCGTTATTGAGCCAGGGCCGCCCCTTCTTCTCGTGATTCCGAGGAACCATGAGCCCCTCCCGCACGTCGGAGAGCCTTCCCCCTACAGTCTCGTCAGGTCCTGCTCGTATTATGATCGCTTTCGGGGATTCCATTTCCCTGTGGCGAATGATTCAACCGCTGCCTGCGAAAGCCGCGCAGTTTCAAGGTGGGAGCGGAACCGGAGTGGCAAAAGAGTCCAGGAGACCCCGGATCGTAACGAGCGAGTAAGACTTGGCGCGTCTTGAGGGGGATCAGGACCGATCCGCATCGGTCCGCAAGCATGAGCAGGGGGCGACCATCATCCTTCACTTCGGTGCCGGTTTCACCCTGTCGCTGACGTTGCGGGTCACCGGCATTTCGAAGCCGACGGTCTGGCGCTGGTTGGACCGCTTCCTCGTGGCGGGTGTTGACGGCCTGCGTAACGACATCCTCCGGAGACGGGGTCGCAAGCCGATATCGGCGGACAAGGTCAGCGAACGGATCGGGCTTGTGATGTCGCCGTCGCCGGAGCACGCCAGTCGCTGGACGCTGTGGGCGCTTGCGAAGAAACCGGGGATTGCCGTCTTGACGATGTTCCGCATCCTGAAGCACAGAAGCACAACGGCCAGAAACCGCACAGGGTCAGGACATTCAAGGTTTCCCGCGCCCCCCGGTTCGCGCCAAAGCGCCGCGGCGTCGTCGGCCTCTACGTCAACCCGCCTGACCACGCTGTGGTCATCTCGGTGGAGGCGAAGACGCGAATCCAGGCGCTGGGGCAGGCGCGGAAACCCTTGCCGATGAAGCCCGACCGTCCCGAGACCCGCACACAATATCACAAGCGCAACGGCACCACCTGCCTGATGGCGGCCGTCGATGTCGCGACCGCAAAGGTCACCGGCCAGATGCGCGAGCATCACTGCTCGGCGGAATTCCTCGCCTTCCTCGACCGCGTCGCCGCGGGGATCGAGACCTGCATCGAGCACAACAACACCAATGATGCCCGTCCGTTCCGCCGGAGCAAGAAGCCCGGAGATTTCGTGGAGGCATGGAGAAAGGGACACCAGAGGCTGCAGGAATTGGCATCGTGAAAAAGAATAAAGCCATTGGGTGGCGGGCGGTTTTGAGGTATGGAAGACAATGAATTTACCAATTTGGCGGAGTCGCCGAAGAAAATTGAGAGCGAGTTTCTCTAACCTGACCTGTATTTGAACGTGTTTTCCGGTGGCCATTGCGCGTCAAACGGCCAGCCGAACCCGCTGGCCCAGTTGAGCAGCCGGTCAATACCAGCGGCGGCATCCACCGGGGTTTTGTCTTCCGATGATGCGTGGCAGGCTCCGAGGGAATGAAGGGCCGGCGATCCTGTCAGCCAGTTCACGGCTCACGATGCCCGCATTGACAAAGTGACAGTTTGCATTGAATCAATCGATTGGTGAAATACTGGAGGAACAACTAGATTTTTTGGTGCCGAATCTATTCGGCGCAGAAAAGAAAAGAGACGACATGAAGAAATTATTCGTCACCGCTGCACTGGCAGCGATAACCGCTTTTGGCGCTGGGGCGCAGGAGTTGCGCATCGCGTTTCCCTCCTTCGAAAAAGGCCTGGACCCCCAAGACAACACGGGCAACTCCGGGGCGCCGATGCTCTACCAGATCTATGACACGCTGATCGAGCGCGACAGCTTTTCCACCCCGTTGTCGTTCAAGGCTGGCCTTGCCACAGAGTGGGCCCAACTTGAGCCTACCGTGTGGGAACTGAAACTGCGTGAAGGCGTGGTGTTCCACAACGGCGATACATTAGACGCGGATGACGTCGCGTTCTCGCTCAACCGTATGTATCATCATGAGGACCCTGAGTTCTTCAGTGCCTGGGGCCGCTGGCATTACAATTTCTCGAACGTGGAAGTGGTCGACAACCATACGGTTCGCATCCACACTCTTCGTGAAGAGCCCGCCTTTCTGACCTTGATCTCGGCCCGCTCGGCCGGCATCGCCTCGAAAGAGTACCATGAGAAAGTGGGCTTCGACGAGGCCAGACTCAACCCGGTCGGAACCGGCCCTTATCAAGTGACTGAGTTTGATCCGGGCCGAAGCCTGGTCCTCGAACGCTTCGACGACCATTGGGGTGAACCGTCCGCGCTGGAAAAGGTCACCATGCTCCATGTGCCCGAAGTGGCCAGCCGCGTTACTGGTCTCGTGAACGGCGAATTCGACATTATCGCCCAAATTCCACCCGACCAGGCGTCGGCGATCCCCGACGAGGGCTTCCGCACCCAGGGCGTTACCTGGCCCATGTTCCACGTGTGGCTCATCCACCAGAACAATCCGCCCACCGACAACCCACTGGTCCGCAAGGCAGTTCGCCTCTGCACTGACCGTCAGGCGCTGGTCGACGGCTTGTGGAGCGGCCTGGCCGAGCGCCCAACCGCCCACCAGTTCCCAGAGTACGGCGCACCGCTCTACATTGAGGGGTTGGAGCTCATCAAGCACGACCCTGAGGAAGCGCGTCGATTGCTCGCGGAGGCGGGCTATGACGGCGAGGAGATGGTGATTTCGCATCCCGGCAATTACTACCTGTATGGCGATCTCGCCGCGCAGGTGATCCAGCAGCAGTGGGCCGCGTGCGGCTTGAACCTGCGCCTGCAGGAGGAGGATTGGGCCACCTTCCACTCGAAGAAGCCCGACCACGACGACGTCAACTTCCGCGCCTGGTCGAACCCCATGTACTACCCGGACCCGATGGGCGCGTTTGACACCCACTGGTCGCCAAAATCGTGGGCGGCACAGCGCAATCTCTGGGTCCCCTCGCATCCCGAATGGGATTCCACCTACGAACAGGCGCGTTATGCAACCGACCCGACAGAGCGCCGCGACGCCTACCAGCGCCTGCTGGAACTGTCGGAGGAGGAGTCGGGCTGGCTCCTGCTTTACAAGCCGCACGAGCTTTACGGTATGCGCGACGGCGTTTCCTTCGACATTCCGATCGCACAGCGGCCCTATGTGATTCCGCTTCGCGGTGGTGAAATCCAGGTTGACCAGTGAACCCAGCCCGGCTCCGGGCGACGGGTAAAGTCACGATCGATGCGAATTTCTAGGACGGGACGGGTCCCCGGAACTGCCCGGAGACCCGTCCCGTCTGTTCCCGGTCCGCTACGCCATTATTCCGAGGCAGGCCCTGGCCAATTGGCTATGGTTCAATTTCAAGTAACTGCTCGCCCCCCCTTTTGACCATTGACCGTCATGCCTAATGGCGCTCGGATCAAGTATCTACTCTCGTCATCTGCACTTGTCGGCGGCCCTGCGGCGTCATCACGAAACGCCGCACACAGGGCGCGCCAACGCCGGGTGTTTATTCGTGCCTGTCGAGGATCTGGCGGTGCAGGCTCCGTCGGGCTGTCCGAGCGGTCCGCCGAGGATTTTCGTTTGACACTATAGAGCGAGCATTGAACTGTCGGTTCCGGATTGAATGTTCCGGGGGAGACCGTTTCGATGGGGACATGGGTCGAAGGCAACGACAGGTCTCTCGCAGGCCATCGTGAGCCTCATGCCCCCGCATTTCTAAGTCGATTCATAATGCCCACCTCGGTATGTCGTTGAAATCACGGTTGATTTTTTCCCGAACATTTTGATAACGCCTCCCTCTCGCTGCATCTGACCGTTTCCTTGACCACCCTATTCCGGCTTTTGGTGCTCTCCCGGCACCGGATCCCGGCATTCGGATCTTGTTCCCGGGTCCCCTTGCGCACTGCCCTTGACCCTTCGACCCGTCAATGTGCCTCTCCGGTGGGGCAGGACCAACAGGATACCCGGCCTTGCGACTGAATTCACTGCTTTTCCGGGCTTCGGATGACTTCCGGGGCAGCAGCACCGACCTTGTGAGAACACTGCTTTCGTGGAGCCGATTGACCCAACCCGAACGCCTGGAGCGGTCGGCACCACGGGGTCGAGCCCGTCCGGCGTCGTCGCGGGCCGGAATCCCGGGCCGTACCTGCAATCGGTCCGGGACCGCGGAACGTCTCGGCAACCCGGCACCGGGTCATGCCCGATACCATCGAACCCTCCGCTCCCCAGGCAGTCCCTCCGTGGCCATTTCGCGATTGCCGGCATCCTCCTGGCAAGGTGCGGGCGATGAAACCGCCATCATCCGATGCGGTCCCTACCGGACCCTGTTCCACGGTCGCCCGATCACGCTGGCTGATGCGTCGTGGCGCATGACCCACACCAACCGGTGTTGTTTCCCGACGCGCGTTCTGCGGTGCGTCGACACATACGGTTCCACTATGCATGGTAACGTTACCGCGCGACCGGAAGCATGCCGGGCCGTCAGTCCCGGCCATAGCCGAGCGGCGGATCGTTGACCTCGAGCTCTGACAGGTCGATCGAGAGAAAGGCGTCGGCCGCCCGGGCATAGGGGCTGTCTTCAAGGTTTGGCGGCACCCTGTCGCGGCGATCCCGGACCTGCTCCTGGATCTCGACCAGGGCGGCGACATGCCTGCGCCACCGCTTCCGCATGCTGCGCTCTTCCTTCGGCTTGCGGTAATGGACGACGACCTGCCTGCCTTCGGTCCGGAGCCTCTCCTTCACCCTCGTTCCGCTGGAGCAAGCAGCCCGAAGATCTCGTGGAGGCATGGAGAAAGGGACACCAGAGGCTGCAGGAATCGGCATCGTGAAAAAGATTAATGCCATTGGGCGGCGGGCGGTTTTGAGGTATGGAAGACAATGAATTTACCAATTTGGCGGAGTCGCCGAAGAAAATTGAGAGCGAGTTTCTCTAACCTGACCTGTATTTGAACGTGTTTTCCGGTGGCCATTGCGCGTCAAACGGCCAGCCGAACCCGCTGGCCCAGTTGAGCAGCCGGTCAATACCAGCGGCGGCATCCACCGGGGTTTTGTCTTCCGATGATGCGTGGCAGGCTCCGAGGGAATGAAGGGCCGGCGATCCTGTCAGCCAGTTCACGGCTCACGATGCCCGCATTGACAAAGTGACAGTTTGCATTGAATCAATCGATTGGTGAAATACTGGAGGAACAACTAGATTTTTTGGTGCCGAATCTATTCGGCGCAGAAAAGAAAAGAGACGACATGAAGAAATTATTCGTCACCGCTGCACTGGCAGCGATAACCGCTTTTGGCGCTGGGGCGCAGGAGTTGCGCATCGCGTTTCCCTCCTTCGAAAAAGGCCTGGACCCCCAAGACAACACGGGCAACTCCGGGGCGCCGATGCTCTACCAGATCTATGACACGCTGATCGAGCGCGACAGCTTTTCCACCCCGTTGTCGTTCAAGGCTGGCCTTGCCACAGAGTGGGCCCAACTTGAGCCTACCGTGTGGGAACTGAAACTGCGTGAAGGCGTGGTGTTCCACAACGGCGATACATTAGACGCGGATGACGTCGCGTTCTCGCTCAACCGTATGTATCATCATGAGGACCCTGAGTTCTTCAGTGCCTGGGGCCGCTGGCATTACAATTTCTCGAACGTGGAAGTGGTCGACAACCATACGGTTCGCATCCACACTCTTCGTGAAGAGCCCGCCTTTCTGACCTTGATCTCGGCCCGCTCGGCCGGCATCGCCTCGAAAGAGTACCATGAGAAAGTGGGCTTCGACGAGGCCAGACTCAACCCGGTCGGAACCGGCCCTTATCAAGTGACTGAGTTTGATCCGGGCCGAAGCCTGGTCCTCGAACGCTTCGACGACCATTGGGGTGAACCGTCCGCGCTGGAAAAGGTCACCATGCTCCATGTGCCCGAAGTGGCCAGCCGCGTTACTGGTCTCGTGAACGGCGAATTCGACATTATCGCCCAAATTCCACCCGACCAGGCGTCGGCGATCCCCGACGAGGGCTTCCGCACCCAGGGCGTTACCTGGCCCATGTTCCACGTGTGGCTCATCCACCAGAACAATCCGCCCACCGACAACCCACTGGTCCGCAAGGCAGTTCGCCTCTGCACTGACCGTCAGGCGCTGGTCGACGGCTTGTGGAGCGGCCTGGCCGAGCGCCCAACCGCCCACCAGTTCCCAGAGTACGGCGCACCGCTCTACATTGAGGGGTTGGAGCTCATCAAGCACGACCCTGAGGAAGCGCGTCGATTGCTCGCGGAGGCGGGCTATGACGGCGAGGAGATGGTGATTTCGCATCCCGGCAATTACTACCTGTATGGCGATCTCGCCGCGCAGGTGATCCAGCAGCAGTGGGCCGCGTGCGGCTTGAACCTGCGCCTGCAGGAGGAGGATTGGGCCACCTTCCACTCGAAGAAGCCCGACCACGACGACGTCAACTTCCGCGCCTGGTCGAACCCCATGTACTACCCGGACCCGATGGGCGCGTTTGACACCCACTGGTCGCCAAAATCGTGGGCGGCACAGCGCAATCTCTGGGTCCCCTCGCATCCCGAATGGGATTCCACCTACGAACAGGCGCGTTATGCAACCGACCCGACAGAGCGCCGCGACGCCTACCAGCGCCTGCTGGAACTGTCGGAGGAGGAGTCGGGCTGGCTCCTGCTTTACAAGCCGCACGA
>JAPOVX010000323.1 GCA_026707935.1 Paracoccaceae bacterium | reverse complement strand
GAGGGGTTTATTTGTCTTCAGTTCCCATTTTCCCGGGGGTAATTTCACATCAAAGATCCAGGTCATCGTCACGGTAGTGTTCATTAGCGGTTCGCCTGGTTCGCGCTGGGAGCGTTGAACTTAAGAATTGCGTTTTGTCGACCCGTTTTTTCCGGCTGTGCAAGATGCGGAGTAGAAACGGCGCTGGCTGGCGGCAGTCGGAGCGCGATGAACTCGAGTGAATTGCGGGAACAAATGCCAAGTGTTTCTATCATTTGCCGGCGAACAGCGAACATATGTTGAAGAAATAACTCATCACCTGGCCGCAAGAGATAGCGGCATTTCCATGACGCGTTTGAAAGGGCCCAGCCTTGGGGGCGAAGCTTGGCGGAAGCGTTTCACAAGGCGTTTGAACAACAATCCGATCTTGTCGTCATGTTCGTTCCTCAATCGTGCATCGATAAGCCGTAGCCACGCCACGAACAGAGATCAGCGCTGAATCGCATGATCCGCGAAAACGACGAGTATATCCTTCCCTTCCGGTTCGACGATACGTCGGTGGAGGTTTGCCCGGGGACGTTGACTACGAACATGCTGGTGAACGGCCTTCTCCTGCGGAACTCGCCGCGATGACAGCCGAGAAACCGGGAAACCGGCTACAAGCCTTGGGAAGAGACGAGTAGCCAGACGAGTAGCCAAAGAGTATGGACTCACCCCGGCCGCGGCAGGCTTGCGCTGCTTCGTGAATCACGGACAGGTTCAAATTGGACAAGGCACGCCAGGGTCGCTACGGGACGAATCGTCGCTGCTGCGTTCAGGAAAACCGTCTGGTCGCCAAAATGCCATCCGTTCCCGGGTCGGAATTCCTGGTCGTGGAAACCGGTCGGCCGCATGATTATTCTCATTCAGGCGCTCGCCGCTGTTCCAATACCCCGTACGGCCAGTTTCCGTCAACGGAACCGGCCAAAACAGTAGCACTTTCCCTCGTTGGTACGACAGGCCCGCCGAAAGTCTTCCACGGATACCTCTCCGCCAAATGTCGCTGACATGCGGCCCGGTACGTGCTGTTCGCAACGAGGTCTTTCCGTCGGACAACTTCTGGCGGGCAGAGGATGATCCGCCTGGTGTATCCATGGTCCGCCGCATCTCGCCGGGGTTTTGCACGGCCTGCAGTAGTCCGGCCGTGACACGTTGGAAGGGGTGCGTGGTCTGCAGGGACTGTGGCGCCTCGAAATGTCAATGAAAGGAGTCTGGCCATGCCTCGTCCCAATACCTACAACATCAACATCAAGACGACCTGCAAAGATCGGGACTTCTGGCGGCCGTGCGGTGTGACCTTTCCGCGCTACGACGATGTAGGCAACCTCCCACCGAACTCGGGCCGGCTGGACTTGTTCAAAAACGTCGGGATGGTCGCATCCCCTGCGCAACGGAAAGAGGCAGCCCCGAACAGCACATGATACCGGAAGAGTTTCTCGATCAGCTTCGGGCGCGCGTATCGATTTCTGAAATCGTCGGGCGTTCGGTCACCTGGGACAGCAGGCGTTCAAAACCGGCCAGGGGGGAGTACTGGGCGCTTTGTCCATTCCATCAGGAGAAGATACCGTCCTTCAGGGTCGATGACGAGCGCGGCCATTACTACTGTTTCGGGTGCCAGGCGAGCGGCGATGCCATCGCCTGGCTGCGGGCCTCCTCTAACGTGGGTTTTCTGGAGGCGGTTGAAATGCTGGCCCGGGACGCCGGCATGGACATGCCTGCCCTTGCCCCGAATTCGAAGGCGAAGGCCGACCGGCTGTCCCACCTGGTCGGCATCGTCGAGCAGGCCCAGGCTTTTTTTCGCCTGCAGCTCAACGCCGCGAGAGGAACCCGGGCACGGAAATACCTGGAACAGCGCGAAATCACCACGGATACGGCCGAGCTGTTCGGGATCGGTTACGCGCCAAACGACCGTTCGCTGCTCTCCCAGTACCTGACCGGCAAGGGGGTTTCACTGGACGATCTGATCGAGACAGGCCTGGTGGTTCAACCGGATGACGGGAAGTCGCCTTATGACCGTTTCCGTGACCGGATCATGTTTCCGATCCGGGATCCGCAGGGCCGCTGCATCGCATTTGGCGGCCGGGCGCTTAATCGACGGGCTCCGGCGAAGTACATGAATTCCCCGGCGTCCCCTGTTTTCGACAAGGGGCGGACGCTGTTCAACCTGGCCCCTGCCCGCTCTGCGCTTGGGGGCAACGGCCAATTGATTGTCGTCGAAGGATACATGGATGTCGTTGCGCTCGTTTCCGCCGGGATCGCGAACACGGTTGCGCCTCTCGGGACGTCAATCACGGAAAGCCAGCTCCGCGTCATGTGGCGGACCTGTCCGGAGCTGGTGATTACACTCGACGGTGACGAGGCCGGGCATCGCGCTGCTATGCGTCTCATCGACCTGGCATTGCCGCTCCTGGAGCCTGGCCGCGCACTTCGTTTCGTGATGATGCCGGACGGGAAAGATCCGGATGACTTCATTCGCGAAAAGGGAGCGGATGCCATGCGGACGCTCCTTGCGGATAGCCGCCCCATGGTCGACCTGCTCTGGCAGCGCGAAATCGAAGGCCGGCAGTTTGACAGCCCCGAGCGGCGGGCGTCGCTGGAAAAGGCACTTGAGGACATTGTCGGGCGCATTCCCATACCATTGTTGCGAGACCATTACCGGGCGGAGATGCGGGTCCGTCAGGGTGCCCTGTTTGGCTATGACGTGCAAAGGGTTGGTTCAGGAGCAACGACGGGTGTTGAGCCAAGGACAGAAAGGCTGGTGTTGTACACCGCGTCGAATGATGACCCGGAGGGTGCCCTGCGGGAGTGCGGGGCCGTGACTGTGGAACTGGCAGCCAACGGTGCTCTCGCCAGGCTGACAGTTGAGCACGACGATCTGTTTCCCGGATCGGTCATGGTCGCGGTCGTCGATCCGGAACCAGCGCGGTAACGACTGACAAAGAACCCGATTCCTTTTCACAACCCTCCGGTGCAGGTGATCAACTCGTCGAGAGCATCATCGAACAAAGCCTGTGCTTCCGCTATTCGCGCCTCGATCATGAAAAATTCGGCAAATTCATCCATGGTGAATGGACGAATCGAACTCCCGAGCGACTCGTTCCAGTCCGAAAGCCAGTTGTTCTTTTCCGCCCGGCTCGCGGCCAGTTCGTTTGTAGCTTTGGTTGCAGCAACAATTATTTCATCGCAATTGTCGGGAAAATGTGCTTGGGCAACCGCCGCGGCTGCCAGGAATACGACAAGTGCTGCAGGAAAAGTTCTCATGGCGTATTCTCCAGGGTGGCAAAACAGTGATTACGGCTGAGGCGTGATCCGGTCCTGCAAGTGCGGGCCCACAGTTGGCAAAATGATGTTGGGTGGTCCCTCGCCTATCGTTTTGGGTCGCAGATACGTGCGTCGAGTACCGTTCAAGCGCGATCATGACCTCATCTGCAGTGACTTCAGGTTCGTACTGGCCATAGTCCGTCGTTCCCACGGTAGATCACCGCGATGTGCATAGGGCAAATGCCTGGTTTTCCGGTCGTCCGGGGGACAGCACTCATGAACCGGAGTGACCGTCGGGCTGGGAAATGGTGACACCGCCGGGTATCGCGTAAATCATCCGGTTCCGGTCTCCACGGAGTGCGGCTTCACGGCGGCGTCTCTCCGTTTCGCAGAAATTTTTCCAGCGAGCGGCGATGGAGGACTGCAGCACGTCGCTGATCGACCTGTTTTCAGCGGTGGCCATTTGCTCCAGTGCAGTGATGCAGCCAATGTCCAAGGCAAACGTCATTTCGGCCAGTCGATCACTCATTGTCGCCGTTCTCCTTGTAGAAGGTCCATAACATCTCGACGAAATGTCCCTGCGTAAGGCCCCGACTCTGGGCCTCTTCCGCAATTGCTGCGCCGATGTGGGGCAATACCTTGATGTGTAACTGGTATTGGCGCGGGGATGGCTTACGGCCCGGCCGTTTCCGCGGAGCGCGGTCGGCGTAACCATGCTTGTCACCGATCTCGTCTGCAACGGCGACAGATTCCCTGAGATTCCCCTTGTCCCGTGCCTTGAGTTTGAAGCCGGCCAGTCTATTCGGCGGCGATTCTGTCATAGACTGCCTCCACGAAATGCCGGGCGTTTTCGACAGCCTTGTCGATGTTCCCGGCGGTGGTGATTTCGGACCGCGTGACCATCGTTTCGAGGTCCTTTCCATAGGTGAATATCTCACCAAATGCGGCGCGTTGCATCAATGGCGGTTGGATCACGTCTATTCCGAGCGTTTCGAGTTGCGTTTCGAGGTCACGTTGCACCCTGCTTTTGATCGCGCTCGTACGGGTGAGAACGACAGCATGGCGAATGTCTCGTCCAAGCGCCTCTTCCTCTTCCTGGATAAGCGTGAGGGCTCCGGACCCGATGGCGGAATCGAGGGCCGTGGGCTGCATGGGCACGATCACGAGGTCAGCCTGTGAAATTGCGCGGCTGACGATTCGCGAAGCCATTCCTTCGAGGTCGACGACGACGATATGGCCGTCGCGGTCAGCGTTCCTGATGGCGCGGACGACTTCGGCAGGGCCGGGATTCCCGCCGTCCGTCACGTTTTCCGGCAAACCGTGACTGGCCCAGATCGAGAGCGCCCGGTTAGGATCGAGATCGAAGAAGGTCACGGTGATGCCGCGGCGGGCGAAACCGGCAGCGAGGAGGGCTGAACATGTGGTCTTTCCGGCGCCGCCTTTTGGGCTTGCCAGCACGATGACGGGCATTGGCGTCTCCATTTGCTTTCCGCACTGTATATATTGTCGGTATTTTAATCAACCTGTTTTATACCGATATTGGTTAAATTACCTGTTTTGTATCCGCTTTCAATCCGCGATATTGCCGTTTTTCCGCCACCATGACCTTGGCAATGTTGATGGGATCGACGGTCTGAACTGGAAATGGCTCTCAGATCGCGGAGGAATACGTGTAGCGCCCGTTTGGGCAATTTAGGTAGTTTGACATATCTCGGCATTTCATGTGCGAGAATCGCCTTGTTTTGGAAAAGGCTATTTCGGTTACCGGTATTAATAAAATTACCGGTTTTATATCTGTTTTGTATACGAGGTACGAGAACGTCCAGTAGTGCACGACAAATGTTTGTGGCAACCTTGTCGAAACAACGGGAAATGGCCGCGAAAACGTGGGCGACAATGGTTCGGGACTGGCGCCTTTCGGTGATATGGCGATTTGGCGAGGAGGAAGCGAAAGGAAGGACGAAATTGGGCGAGGTGCAGCAAACGGACTGACACCACGGCGGCGCTGGAGAATCCGGCCTTCTGGGAAGTTCGGCCACGGTTGGTACTCAAATGGGGGAAAATGGCAGAAATCGATGGAGTTGTCGCGGGTTGTTTGGAACTTGGCATATCGGTGAAAGCAAAAAATGGGCCCTTTTGTTTCGCAGCGGCACGTCTACCAGGATCAGCGCCGGTCAAATTCCATTCGAAAACACTGGAAAACGCGTTCGATCATGGATTCCGGCCATCGATGTCGGCGAAACGGAGCCAGGCGGGGCACTGACGAATGCGGGCGGCGGATGAAAACGGGGCAGGGGTCGAGGAATCGGTTGTCCCCGAGGTCCAAGTGTTATGTCGTCGCATTGGCACAAAGGATGGGCAACAACGTGCAGGCAAGTTCAATTCAACCCGAATCAGGGTGGATGCTGGAAACGGCCCAAATGTTACGGTCGTCCGGATTGAGAAAATCCTGATCATCGTTTTGTGCGCTGGATATTACGTCTATACTTGGAGTTCCAACAGGCATTGAAGTTCACATGATCTACTTCGGTGATGGCGTTTCTCGGCCTCACGTGTTTCTCGGAGTTTGACCGAAAAGTCCAACCTTGGCGCAATATCTTGCGACTAACGCCGGTTTTCGGCGCAAACTGGCACAAAATAAAGCATTGTGATTCAAGCACGTAAACGTTTGAGCAAGGGCAGAGCAGTATGGACGGATCCGTTCAGGATCCGAAACATGCCTGCCTGTTGCCGTACGGGGATAGGGCTCGACCACGAATAGATGACCGCCGCCCGCCGACGGGCGGCTGGCCAGCGTTTGGGCTGAACTTTTGGATTGGTAGGTTAGATACAGACATGAGTCGTGGTAACCAATTATTTTTGGTAGCAATTTGGCCACGCCCCCTGGGAGATCGCCCGCCCGGTTTGGTTAGCTGGTCCGCGGCCCGAGCCCCGAACCATTGCCGCCGCAGTATTTCATTTGCCGAGCAGGAGACAGGATTCCTTGATTGGAATGGCATTTTGCGCTGGAAGGATCTGATAAACCGCATAGGAACCCATCCTGCGCCCATCTCGCTTTTTCGGTCAGATTGGGGTGCCTCCGAATGTTCCGTGTTGGTATATTGTGATTACCCGTATTAAAAAAATTACCGGATTTGTATCTGGTTTTAGTGAGAGTTTGACCCAAAAGTCCAACCTTAGCGCAATATCTTGCGACTAACGCCGGTTTTCGGCGCAAATTGGCACAACATATAGCATTTTGATGCAAGCTCTTAGCGCGGGAAAGTCCGAAGGAGTGTGGCCAGAGTTTTGCGTCGACAATTCGAATCCAACCGGAAACGGCTGCGCGGAGAAAAAGGATAAACGCTCGGTGCTCGAGTCGTCCGATTGCATGATAGGACGGGAACGGCATTCGGCCAGCAATGCTGTGCCGGTCAGGCCACAATGGTAGCAATCGATTGCAAAGTGACGGCTTTTGTACCTGCGGCGTACGCGACTTGCGAAAATGACGTAGCCGATTAGGCGCGTTATTGGCGAAAGGGGTTTCATTCACCTGCAAGGGCGAATACCGCGGGATCGTCCTGTCTCGCCAGCATCCCGAAACGCCAGCTTTGTGCATCAACGGGCGCAATTTAGGCATTTCCAGCCGGACTCACGTTCAAATCCGGTCGGAATCGCGTTCATTACCGTCGGAATCTGTACAAATCGAGCAAATCCAATTTCATTGCAGTCGAAGTGCTCCTTCTGCTGAACCTTGAGGCCCGTGCCTGGGAAACGCGGATTTGTCGCTGCGGCAGGCAGTCATATTTGGCCGCTTTGCTGCGAGCGACGGGGAAGGCAGCCGAACCGACCTCGTTTTGGTGCAAGCGGGCAGCGCAAGGAACGGGGCAGGGGAGTCGTAAGCGCCATACAGGAGGTTCAAGCGATTTTTCTTCGGGTGGGACCAGAGCAGGAGGAGAAACGACCCGACCTCGTCCTCCAAGCATGTGTGTTCACATGGGCCAACTGTCAGTGCCTGCTTCAGTGCATCAATAGGCTGCATCGTCATCGCGGCTGCCCATGGCATCAAGGCCGACCTGACTGACGTTGAGACCTGTTCCTCGGGCCGTGCCTCTCTTTCCGGCTCGAATCGACGTACATGGCGGACTCCGGCGCCTCCTCGAAGCCGGGGAATTCCCGTATTGCTGCGCCGATTGCGTTGTTTTTCCCGGGAACTGACGCGCCCGGAGCGAGATGTGACCGTGGGGGACTGTTCAGGTTTCCCGACGCCAAAAAAACAGTTGGTCCGAGTCGGGACAACGTCGGTTGTCTGCAATCCCACTCTCAGCCGCCCGACCGGCGGGAAGACAGATGTTTCACGTGAAACATAAGACGGATTGTCTCAGCCGTCTATCCGGCGGAAAGTTAATGCTTTTTGTCGATCCGCGGGTTTTTGCCTCTCTCAGCCGCCTATCCGGCGCTGCTTTCCTCCTGCTTCGAGGAGGCGGGCACCATTTGTCGAGCCTGATGGCGATGAAGACTGGCATGGCAACGAATGGGTCTTGGTGGTGGCGCTTGAGACGCATTTGTCGGAAGGTGTCCTTGCCGATTGGGATTTGGATGAGGCCTGAATCAGGCGCACGAGTGCCCGCCGAGCCCTGGATACCTGATAACTTTTCTCTTTGACGACACAGACAAGGGATACGAAAGTCCGTTACGCGCCGACCAAGGTAATGGAATCGCAAAGATTGAACACAAAATCACTCGAAAGGAGGTCGAAAGAGCGCGCACTGCCCAAAAAATGGGCAATCGCCACATGATCGCAGGATATTGCTTTGCCGAGCCTTCGGAAAATGTCGGCTTGATTTCGTACTGTCGCCCGGTGGTACGGTGTGACGTAGCAAAAACCAGGAAAGAATCGGCCGTGCGGCCAACACGCGGTCCACCGTCACAAGCGGCACTGTAATGCCGAACTAGGTGTTACAGTGTTTGGAATTCCCGAAAATCAGGGGCAATCATGGTTGCCATCAGGGCGGGCCTTGTGGTTGGTTGATCTCGTCGGACGGAAGTAGGTCCGATTTCCAGGTGCCCCGGCCAGATCCTGGAGCCCGCATCTTGCCGCGTACCTGGCACGAGCCCCTTGACAGCCGCCCTTTGCCAACAATATTGTTACCAACAAAAATGTTGGGAAATTGGCGATGCTGAGAAAGGGCGGGAGCAACTGGGTGGAGGGAGATCGCTTCTTCGACCGTGAGAATGAGCTTGAAGCGCTAGAAGAGCGGGTGCGGGATGGCGTCCACACTTTGCTGACAGCGCAGCGGCGCATTGGCAAGACCAGTCTCGTGCGGGAGTTGCAGCGGTTGCTGCGGGAGACGGGCGAATTCGAGGTGGTTTTCGTCGATCTCGAAGCCGCGATGGACCAGGCCGACGCTATCGCGGAGATCGGCGTACAAGCCAGGCCGCTTGGCGGAATTTGGGATCGGATCAAGAGCGGGTTCGCGAACATTCTGAATGACGCTGGAGAACACCTTGAGGAACTGGCGGTCGCGGACATAAAGGTCAAGCTGCGCGCGGGGATCAATGCCGGCAATTGGCCGCAAAGAGGCGACGCGATTTTGGCGGCGCTGGCATCAAGCGATCGGCCGGTGGTTCTCGCGCTGGACGAATTCCCGATCCTCGTCAACCGCTTGCTCAGGGGCCGTGAGGATCGCATTTCGCGTGAAGGCAGGCGGGATGCGGATACATTCCTGAGCTGGCTGCGCAGGGCCGGCCAGGTCCACCGGGGACAAGTCGTAATCGTCCTGTCGGGCAGCGTTGGCCTCGAACCGATCCTGGCGCAGGCTGATTTGAGCGCTCAAGCCAACATTTTTTCCGCCTACGACCTGAAGCCCTGGAACGAGCGAACTGCTGCGGCCTGCCTGGCGGAACTTGCGGAGTCGTATCACGTCAGCCTTCCTCCTGAAGTTCGGGAGGACATGTGCCGGCGGTTGCGCTGCTGTATCCCGCACCACGTCCAGATGTTCTTCGACAAGCTGCACGATCATCTTCGACGCGCCGGCCGGGCGAACGCGACGCCGGAGGATGCTGAGCGGGTCTATCTGCACGACCTGCTGAGCGTCCGCGGTCAGATGGACCTGCAGCACTACGAAGGCAGGCTTGGGACGGTCCTCGGGCGGACAGGTTATCCGGTTGCCTTGGAGCTATTGACTGTTGCCGCCGTCGAGCACGGCTTGGACAGCGCTACCCTGGGCCTCTATCGCGCGCATTTCGCGTCCCAACGCGAGGATGGCGCGCCCTCGGTCGACGATGTGCTGCACGTCCTCGAACACGATGGCTATCTGGAACGCCGGGACGAAGGCTACCGCTTCGTCTCCGGGCTGCTGGAAGACTGGTGGTGCGGCCGCTACGGCGGAAACTTCGAGGCCGCTGTCAGTACTGAACGGAGCGGGCAGGGAGTCGGCCGATGACCGCGACCGTCAGGAAGTACAACCCGGGGTTCCTCACCGACGACGAGCTCGTTGCCTTGTTCTGCGTTCGGACGGAGGAACTCGAGTCGATGGTCGAAACCCTGCGCGAGTGCACGGGAAACGCGAACACGCACCAGATCGTCATCGGCCCGCGGGGCAGCGGAAAAACGAGCCTTCTGTTGCGGGTCGCGGCGGAGATTTGCCGGGACCAGCAACTTTCTTCGCGGTTCTTTCCAGTCGTCTTCTCGGAAGAAAGCTACGAGGTGACGTCCGCCGGCGAATTCTGGCTCGAATGCTTGTCCCGTCTGGCCGATCAGGCGCCACGCGGGGAGGACGGTCCGGATATGCGGCTGACCTATGACGATCTGCGGCCGATTCAGGACGACCGGACACTCGGAAACCGTTGCCTGGGCGTTCTTCAGGATTTTGCCGACCGGGAAGGCAAGCGCCTCGTCCTGATCGTCGAGAACCTGAACATGCTGCTCGGAGACATCGGCGATGAGGATATGGGATGGCAGCTGCGACACACGCTTCAGACAGAGCCGCGGATCGTCCTGTTGGCCAGTGCGACCAGCCGGTTCGACGAGATCGACAATCGGGAACAGGCACTCTACGACCTGTTCCGGGAGCTTTCGTTACGTCCCCTCGACAGGGACGACTGCGCGACCTTGTGGCAGACGGTGTCCGGCCAGCGTCGGGCGCCCGAAACCATCCAGGCGTTACGTATCCTCACTGGCGGCAGCCCGCGGCTGCTGACCATCATGGCCCGCTTCGGCGCGAACCTGTCGTTTCGCGACCTCATGGCCGATCTTCTCAACCTGGTCGACGACCACACCGAATACTTCAAAAGCCATCTTGACGGGCTCCCCGCTCAAGAGCGGAAAGTCTATCTCGCCCTTTTGCATCTTTGGAAGCCGGTGACCGCCCGGGAAGTCGCCGATCGTGCCAGGTTGGATACAAACCGATGCAGTGCACTCCTCAAGCGTCTGACCGAGCGGGGTGTCGTGGAGGTGGCAGGCGGTACCGACCGCCGCAAGCTCTATTGCGTCGTCGAGCGCCTCTACAACATTTATTACCTTATGCGCCGTGCTCGCGGACGGGTTTCACTGATCGAGGCACTAATTCGTTTCATGGAGGCGCAGTACTCGCCGTCGGAACTGAAGGACTTCGTGATTCGTACCGTGCGCGAGGCCGTGAATCTCGATGGCGAAGCAAAATGGATGCATCAAATTGCGTCCGATCGTCTGTTGGAATCTCCGTCCCTGTCGGCGCATCGGGAAGAACTAAGAGCGCTAAAATCTTGGATTCGCCCGTTTGCTTCGGACGATGCAGGTGAGGCGGAGGTTTTGGTCAGCGAGGGAATAGAGATCGCTAACAGGGGTCATGTGTTTGAAGCCATGGCCCTCTGGGACGAGGTGATTCGCCGGTTGAAATCGAGCAACTCTGCCGAAGACCTTGTAACGGTTGCGGCGGCGCTCAACAACAAGGGCATGGCGCTCCATTTGCTGCGCCGAGGCGAGAAAGCAGTTGCAGTATGGGACGAGGTGGTGCGGCGCTTCGGATCAAGCCAGGTGCCAGAGCACATCAGTGCGGCCGCGATCGCGCTTAGCCTGAAGGTATTTGTGCTCCGCGATCGAGGGCAAACGAAGGAAGCTCTCGCCGTTTGTGAAGAATTGTTGCAATGCCTGGAGCAGGACAGTGCTCCACGGTCGACGGTCGAAATCGCTGGTGTTCACCATGCCTTAGGGCTGTATTTCCGCGATCTGGATCGGCCGGAGAAGGCGCTCCGCATCTGGGACGAACTCGTGCAGCACTGTGGGGAGAGCGATGACCCGGAGATAACGGAACAGGTCGGCGCGGTTCTCCAGAATAAGGGTGCCTTACTCGTTAAATCTAACCGTCTAACGGAGGCGCTGGCCACTTGGGATGATGTCATAGAGCGCTTCGGAGTCAGGGGTTCGTCCGCAGATTCGGCTGTGGTCGCAATAGCCATGACCAACAAGGGGACGACTCTCCTTGGGCTGAATAGAATCGAGGAAGCTCTGGAAGTTTGGGCCGAGGTCGTAGAGCGTTTCGGAGCTAGCGAATCGCCTTCGTTATTGCCTATGGTCGCGGGGGCACTAGTCGGCAAGGGCACGGCGTTCGAAAATTTGAATCGCCTTGAGGAAGCTCTGGAAGTTTGGGACGAGGTCCTCGCTCTTCCGGCATGTTGCGACGATCCTACAAACGATCATCCATTTGTCGTCGCTCTCACTCACAGGAGCTTGCTACTAGACGCCTTGGGACAGAAGCAAGTGGCGTCGGCCTTTAAGGATGAGGCCGTCCAACGCCTCAGCGAGAGTGATGAACCTCGGCTTGTCCTTGCGGCGGTGCAGGCTCTGGCCCGTATAACTACATGGTTGGTCCTTGAGAACAGGTTTCAAGAGGCGCTCGCGGCTTGGGACGAAATAGTGCGGCGCTTCGGCAGATTTGATACCCCGATTGTTCTCGATGCTATGGCACACATTTTCGTCAACAAGGGAAAAACGCTCGCCCGAATGAATCAACTGGGGGAGGCGCTTGCAATCTGGGAGGATGTCGTACGCCGCTTCGGATCGAGCGATACGGCGATTGGTCAAGCAGCGGTCGCGGAGTCTCTAGTCTGCAGAGGTAATATACTCGCCGACTTGAATCGACCTCAGGAGGCCCTGGACGCGATGAACGATGTTATCCGGCGGTTCGGATCAACGACAACACCGTCATCGTTGCGGACTCACATCAGCACGGCCCTTTTGGGAAAGGCCAGGACACTTACCAGCTTTAACCGGCTCCAAGAGGCGGTTGCAGTCTACAAAGAGGTTCTGGACCGCCACAGAGGGGCCACCACTCCGGATTCGGTCGGGTCGATCGCGTTGGACCTATTTGGCAAGGGTGCGGTGCTTGTTCGTCTGAATCAATCAACGGCGGCGTTGACCAACTTGGAATCCGCCTTGTGGAGTTGCGGGACGAGCGATCATCCCATGCTCCAGCATGGTGCCGAATTTGCACAACTGAAAATTGCCGAGTTGCAGTTGGCGATGGGACGGGGCGACAAAGCCGTTGCTGCGGCGGACCATCTATTCGAACCGGTAGAACCGAAGTCACCGGAGATCGGATGTCAAGGACACCTCACGCGCGCACGTGCCCATCTCCTGCAAGGGGACAAGACCGCATGCATGGTGGATGTCGAAACGGCGCTGACGATTCTCTCAGAGCTTGATTCTCTGCCGAATGATGTTCTCGATGGGTTGTATTGGCTGGCGGTCGAGATGGGACCGGCGCAGTTGCGCGAGTTGATCTTGGCGTCACCGGCAGCGAGTACGCTGTTTCCGCTTACGACGGCATTGGAAAAAGAACTCGGACTTGAGACGCGGGTGGCAAAGGAAGTCGAGGAAGTGGCCGATGACGTTCAGCGGGGCTTGGAAGAACGGAGGAGAGGAGGTTGGCGCTTAGGTCATCGAGCGCCGGCGGTCTGAACTGCTTGAAATATTCGCTCTCCCGTTCGGTTGGCACAAGTGAATTCCGGGAGGTTCAGGCACCAAGCGGCCGTGTCAATGCGCTTCCCGACTCTCGAGGACTGCCACATGATTGAGCAACAGACGCAAAATTTCAGTCTTTCCCCCTTGAACAAACCAAGAACATCTCGTAAGGCGCAAGACGTGGATGACGACGACATGCCTTGCGTGACGCGAGAAGTTCACCACCCAATCCATCCGACGCTGGAACGAGGGAGGGCGCCATCAACGATGCGAGCGGACACCCGGCGGACATGACAGGGTCCGGGTTCCCGTCGAGCCCGACACGATCCTCAATGCCCGTGTTTCCGGCGCCAGGCAGTTCTCCTGCCTCGACACCGAGGAACGGCTCCCGCGCGCCCGGTATCCCGACGGGCGCGTTGTCCGTGACACTGGATCCGGAGTCGATTTCAGGCGACGAGGCCTTGTCGCCCTACTGGAACGCGCATTGCGCGGAGATGCAGTCCATGTGGTGGCTGGGCCGCATCGGCACCCGGGTCGGGGGCCTGAACCCGCTGTTCCTCGGTGACGCGCTGCTCGCTTGCCAGCCGGTTTGCGAGGCCATGCACAAAATTGGTGGCAATTTCATCCTGACGGCGAAGCCGGCAAGCCACAAGGCCTTGTATGAAGGGCTTTCCCGATTCCGGCCACGGACCCTGACCAAGACCGTGACCGAGGGGGTCAGGAAACGCCGGACCTACCGCCGCAGCTACGCCTGGCAGGCGGACCTGCGGATCCGCGACGGCGCCGCCGCCTTGCCGGTGACCTGGGTGAGTCTGGAGATCCGCAACATGGAGACCGGCACAATCACCTGCAGGACCGCCTTCGTCACCGACCTGGCTGTCACCCACTATAACATCGAAGGCATCGTCGCCTGGGGACGCCTCCGATGAAAATGCGAAAACGAAGGATACAATGTTCTCAAGCAAATTGGCTGCCACCTCGAGCATTCGTTCGGCCAAGTCATGAAATCTCGGGCCAGCGTCTCCTTGTGGTGAGCCTCCTGGCTTTCATGCTCCACGGAGCCTGCGATCTGTTCGAGGCCATGTGGCAGCAGGCCCGCAAGACACTCGGAGCGCAGATCCTCCTCTTCGATCACATCCGGTCGATCTCCGGATATCTTTTCTTCCCGACATGGGAGGCCGTGTTCAACAAGCTCATCACTGGCATCCCGCCTCCACAACGCGGCTGATCACGACCTCTCCCGGTTCAGCACGGGAAACTCGCATCCAAACTCGACGTCAAAGCCGAACAATTCAGGAAACTACAGGAGGAAACGCCAAAATCGGAACCGATGCCTTGCGACTGTAGAGACTGAGGTGTTTGCCAGGTTCGTGCTGAGATAAACATGACGGCCGCGCATCTGTAGCTTTGCGGTGTCGCTTTTGATCTCGCCGTAGAGGACTATATTCTTCGATTCGATAGGGCCGACGTGTCGAAGCTAGTCGCAGTCGAACGGAAATTCCGACGCGGCCGTGAATTTCGAAAATTCCCGGATGTGCCAAAAGATGATGCTGGTGAGGATGAATGGAATCCCTGTTTTCCGGGTGGCTGATGTGCGGTGTAGAAAATTGGGGCGAAGTATCGAGGCTCTCGGCTGGCTGATGGTCGACGCCCAAATCATTCCAGATTTTCACCCGTTCTGGTTCCCGACCTGCTCGGAAAGGAAACAAGGGATCAGTGCTCCGCAGCAGCCTCAAGCAGTGCGGTGATGTCCTCCGGTCTCCTCCTCCCGATGGCCAAGTCCAGGGGCGTTTCCCCCGATTCGATCACTAGGGCGGGATTGGCACCAGCGTTCAGTAGCGCCGCCACGATTTCGGGGTTTTCGTTCCATCCCGCTGCACCATGCAAGGGCGTATAGCTGCTCGAACTACGTGCATTGGGGTCGGCTCCCGCGTCCAGCAGCACTACGACCACGGCCGGGTTCTTGCTGAACTTTGCCGCAGAGTGCAGGGGCGTCTCGCGATCATTGCCGAGCGCATTCGGGTCGGCACCGCCGTCCAGCAGCGCTGCAATCACAGCCGGGTTATCGCTGTACAGCGCCGCAGAATGCAGGGGCGTCTGGTTATTTGAATTGCTTGCATGCGGATCGACGCCGGCTTCGAGACAGGTCCGTACAAACTCGGGAGTGACGTTTCTATAGAAGGACTCCAGAAAAACCGACCCCCCCGAAATCAAACCCGTGCACTCGGCAAGGACGGATGCCTCCGGCCCAGCGGCGGACACTGCGCGAACGGCCTCGATGATCTCGGCTGAACTCCCTACAGCCCGGGCGTAGTCCGGGAGGGCTGGGACCAAAGAGCCATGCCGCAACTTCAAGGGAGGACGGGCGCCAGCGTCAACCAACGCAAAAATCACGTCGGGATTCTCGTTGAGTACTGCCTCGTGCAGGGGGGTGTTACCGTAGTCGTCACGCGCATTGAGGTCGGCTCCGGCGTCCGCCAGTGCCGGAATCACATCGGGGTTCCCGTTGTAGCGGGCCGCATTGTGCAAGGGGGTACCGCGATCGTTGTCCCGCGCATGCGGATCGGCCCCGGCATCCACTAACGCGGTCAGCACGTCAGGGTTCCCGGCACCCAATGCCGCCTCGTGCAGAGGCGTCCCGCCATACTTGTTGCGTGCACTGAGGTCGGCTCCGGCGTCCACAAGTGCAAGAATCACATCGGGGTTGTCATTCCCCAATGCTGCATAGTGCAAGGGCGTCCTGTCATACTTGATGTCGCGTGCATGCGGATCTGCTCCGGCCTCCAGCAGCACCGCCAGCACAGCGGGATTCGCGTTCGTCCAGGCCACATTGTGCAATGGCGTCATGCCGGCTGCATTGTGCGCATTGTGGTATTTACCTGCCTGGAGGCAGGCAAACGCCCATTCGGGAGTGAGGTTCAGGTAGAATCGCCATCGCGAAAAATCACCGTCATCATCCTCTGCGTTCCATCCCGCGCAATCGAAGGAATGTGAAGACGCGGATGCCATCTCGGCATCCAACGCTTCGCGAAGAGCCGAGATGATCTCTGCCGGTCTTCCCCTTCTGATGGCCAAGTCCAAGGGCGTTTTCCCGGAACCGGTCTTCAGAGTGGGATCGGCGCCAGCTTCCAGCAGCACCGCCAGAATCACGGGATTCCCGTTAAACGTCGCCGCACCGTGCAGGGGCGTCCAGCCACTCAGATTACGCACATTCGGGTCAGCTCCTGCGTCCAGAAGCGCGCCGATTACGGCCGGGTTCTCGCTGAAAACCACCGCAGAGGTTAGAGGGGTGCCGCCGTTTTCTCTACGTGCGTTCGGGTCGGCCCCGGTTTCGAGGCAGGCCAGCACAGTCTCGGGTGTGAGGTTTCTGTAAAATTCCGTCCGCAGCTCCCGATTCTCTGTAATCCAGTGTTGGCAAACGGAAATCGCGGCAGTCGTTGAATCACGAAGGGTCGTGATGATCTCCGCCGATCTTCCCGCCCTCAAGGCCACATCCAGGGGCGTTTCGCCGTCGTCGTTCTTCAAGCCCGGATTTGCGCCGGCGTCGATCAAAGCTGTCAGCACGGCAGGATTCTGGCTAAAAACGGCCGCCCAGTGCAGGGGGGTTGCTCCATGTTCGTTGTCACGCGTGCCCACGTCGGCACCGGTTTCGAGGCACGTCAGCACAAAGCCCGGAGGTACATTACTCCAGAACGATTCCAGCAACTCCGAGTCATCAGAGTTCCATGCCTGACAACCGTCTGGCTGTGAGGAGTCGGCGGCGACACCGTTCGGGGCACAGGCGCCGGCCAGGAATGCGGCGACGGCCACGACGGCCAGTGACCGTTGGGTGAAGCAGTTCATCGGGATCGATCTCCATCGTGTCGACGACAGGCCCCCTGGGCAGGAGACGCGCCTGAGTACAACGCCCATGCTTACTGCGCGGAATTCACATTGTGCAATTGAATGTTGAAGGACAAGACCGCAGAATTTTCCAAGCCAGATTTGCTTGACATATTGGATATTCGTTTTTTGGCGGCAAAACCCACATATGGCGGAAAATGAGTTGGCAAAGAAAAACATGATGAAGGCCTTCTTGAGATCGGTCATGTCCTTGAAACTGGCCAGCGCACCATTTCTTGTTTGCCAATTACACGAACTGAAGATGAGCGCAGACTGAGCCGGCACGATCCTTGCAGATGTTGATCTGGAGAAGCTCGCGGAAGCAGGACTCTTTTTGTGGTATCTTGAGGGCATTGGCATTGAGGTGCGAACCTCAAGAATGCGGATCTCCCTTACTTCAATATGAAAAGAGCCGATCTGAGGGGCGTGGATCTCCAAAGCGCAAACTTGATCGCTGTAGGTTTGAGGGGCGCGGGTCTCGAAAGTGCGAACCTAATATTCGAAATTCTCACGAGTGCAGATCTGTCAGGCGCGAACTTTCCGATCGTGCAGTCACCTGTATTTGACAGGGCGACCCTTCGGCACGAACAACAGAACCGCTGATGGCGCGCGGAAGTCACGTTCCGAAAGCAGCCCGAACCCTAACTGCAGGCATCCTGTTTCTCGATCGCTGACCGTCTTTGGGGGAATGATAGGCCTCGCAATTGCGCCCATCATTGCCCGTGGCGCAAAGACAAACGTAAGGCTACTCGGCACGCGCCATCGATCGGTGAACTTGCCAGGAGCCTTGACAGTCGCTTTACCGAAGAGACAGGGAAGAAAGTCTCGCTGTTGGGGAAGCTCGTCACAGCCCGGATGGACGAGGTCACCGGCGTGGACCTACTACGCAACCTGTTGCAGATTCCCGTCTACGGAGACATGATCAACTTTTTCCAATACGGGAAGTCACCTCTGTCCAGCAACGCACGTAGCGTCTTGGATGCCAGTGCGAAACCCGAGTCGGCGGCTTCCTTGAAGTCGGTTGCCTTCCTTTTCTTCACGCTGTGTCGTTTGCCGGTTTCGCCATGCGCGATTTTGGACCGCGCGTCATAGAACATAGTCACCTGATCGAATACCGCTATTCGCTTGTCGGTTTCCTTCACGAGCAGGTGTGCCGCGCGCGTCGCCAGTTTGTTGGTCACCTCGGGAGGCTCCAATTCGTACATGAGTTCAAGGGCGATCGCTGTATCGAGGATACGATCCGGCAACCAAAACCGACCCCGGTTTCTTCCTGTGGCCGACGACAGCCGACGGACCGTCAACTCCAGAATTTCTTGCTTGTCGGTGCTGAAATTCTTCAAAGGTGCAGCAGCTCCCGAAGTTGGCGAACTCCGGAGCGCAGTACGATTTCTGGAACGGCTCAACCTCGTGAGAAGCGCAAATCGAAAAAAAAAGATCGAAGACGATACCTGTGCTGCGACCAGGGCCCCACCGGAATGCTGGCGCCGCACCTTGGACGTCAGCGGAGGCGCAATTCACAGACGCCACGTCATCTGGCGGGCCAAGACGAGTGCACCCATACCGGCATAGTCGGGCAACATGTCCGCTGGACCGAACGGCTAGTTCCGCACGAGGCCGCGCTCCGCCGCTCGCCCATAGTCCAGAAATTCCAGCCCCGGAGCGACCTCGATTTCGCCCGTCATGGCCTACCCGCGGAAGACGGCCATTTGATAACCGGGAACATGACCTTCAGAGCTGAGCGTCAGGAATCGATCCAGGTGTTGAACAGCTTCCAGGCGTCCATGCTGGATTGCGCTCTTGGTCAAGAGGCGAACAAGAAAACACAACTGTAAGCGGGCGCCACTGGACGGCATTAGGACGAATGTTGCGATATTGTCGCCGGTTCCGCCAATGACCGGTAACGCTTGTTTGAAATCGGATCGATGCCAAAGGGTGCCGCGGTAACCGTTTCCACCACCAAGGGTGTCAGGGCGCGAACCATTCGCTCAAACCAGTCTTCTCTGTTCAATTTGCACGTTGTCATGAAAAACGATTCCTCTTCTCGATGACCGGACTTTCGCGTGCAAGCGCCCCAAGCAGGCAATTTACTTCGTCCTCTGCGAACCAAGGAAGTCGTGGACTCGATATGCGGCATTTTCTTCCGCGATCTCGGTTCCCTCGACAAATCGGCGCTGAATAAGCGAGGCATGCCATGAACGCTGGCACCCGTCCGACAATGCTGTCCTGGTGTAGTCGGCGGCACCTTTGCGTACTGCAGCATTTGCTCTGCAACGTTCCTCTGACAGAATGGACCGGGTTTGCAGTTCCCAGAAGTCATGGCGGGGGAGCACTGCGTCTTCACGGCCTTGATGTTCGCCGATTTTCTGCGTTTTTTGACATAAACTTCCTTTTCGTTTTCAACATCAGTTTAATGACTTCAACCGCTAATAGCGCACTTAGGCATTGAAATTCATTTCTCCAGTGCTATGCGTGTCATTCATGGCGATTTTTCATTTCACGGCGCAGGTCATTTCCGCAACCGACAACCGGTCCGCCGTCGCGGCGGCGGCCTACCGCCACGCGGCAAAGATGGAACGTGCAGCCGATGGCCGCAGCCACGACTACCATGCCAAGCCAGGCGTCAAGCACGAGGAAATCATCCTTCCACCTGGTGCGCCGGGATGGGCGGCGGCGCGATTCCTGTCCGAACCCGTCAAGGAGGCCTCCGAGCGGCTTTGGAATGATATCGAGGCACGGGAGAACAAGCACAGTCGGCGGGCGACAGCCGCATTGGCAAAAGAGATCGAATTCAGCCTGCCGGTCGAATTGACGCGCGGCGAACAGATCGAACTGGCCCGGGATTTCATCGTGCAATCTCTCGTGGTCCGCGGTTACACCTGTGACTGGGTTCTGCATCATGCGGCGGAGGATAACCCCCACATCCACGTGATGTACACAGAACGTGAGCTGGCGAGTGAGCCAGGGGGTTGGGGTAACAAGATCAGGGTGGCGAACCGCCGCCAGCAACTGCTTGAGTTGCGGGCCGAGTGGGCGATGGCGGCCAATCGCCATCTGGTTCTTGCCGGCCATGAGGCACGGATCGATCATCGTTCTCACAAGGATCGGGGGCTGGAGATTGATCCGGGCGTGCACCGTGGTTCCATGCCCAGCGATCCGGACGATTTCATTGCCTGGAAAGCGCGGGTCAACGAGGACGCGGCCATAACCATTTCCAATGAACAATGGCTCCGGGAACATCCTGAAGAACTCGTGAAGCTGGCCGGGAGCACGCATGAAGTCGTCACTCGACCTGTCCTTGTCGAAGAAGCACTGAGCCGCCTGTCGTTTGCGAACCGTGATGATGCCGAAGCATATGTCGAAAAGGCCGTTCAATCCCGTTTGCTGGTGCCAGCGAGATGGTCCGGGTCCGGCGATGAAGCCTGGAATTCAACGCTGCATCTGGAACAGGTGCGGGACGTGGTTTCTGCGGCCGAGGCTCTCGCGGACGCCCCGTTTTTTCCGGCAGCGGCCGTGCCGGCCAGCTCGCTGGAAGGGCTGGATCTGAATGCCGGTCAGCGCCAGGCCGCGGAAGCAATTGTGGGTGCGGAATCGCGGTTGGCGCTGGTTTCCGGGATGGCGGGAACCGGGAAAACCCAAATGCTCCAGACTGCAGCGGCCGTACTGGCAGGGCAGGGGATCGCCGTCCTGGGGGCTGCTCCGTCCGGACGGGCGGCCGCCGACATGGCCATTCCGAATCTGCGTACCCGTACGGTTGCAGGCTGGCTGCAACAGCAGATGGCCTGGACTGTCGAAGGGCAACCTTTCGTTTTCGTCCTCGGTGAGGCGGGCATGGTCGGAATGCGCGACGTGGTCGCGGTGGCGCAGGCGGTCGAGGCACGTGGCGGCAAGCTGGTTCTTCTCGGCGAAACCGAACAGTTGCAACCGATTGCAGCGGGCACACCTTTCCGTATTCTGCGCGACCGGTTCGGTGCGGTCGAAACGGCCTGGGTCATGCGCCAGGAGGACAAATGGGACCGGTTGGCGACGATTGCTCTTGCGCGGGGACAGCCGCAGGATGCGCTGAAGCACTATTCGCAGAAAGGGGTCATTTCCGAGCATGTTGGTACGGGTGCGGCGGTGCAGGCGATTGCCGAAGATTACTGGGCGGCCGAGGGCAAATCCATTTCGCTGGCCCACCGGAACGTCGATGCGGACAGGATCAACGAGGTCGTCCGTGCCGCGGGCGTCGAGGCCGGGCTAGTTGCTGCATTTCAGCAATATGACACTGCTTCCGGGGTTGTTCGGTTTGCGGCGGGCGACCGCGTGATCGCCAACGCGGCGATGCCTGTCCACAAGATACTGAAAGGCGCATTTGGCGTGGTTCAGGTTGCGGCGGATGGGGGACTGGAGGTCGTCTTCGATGGTCGCCACGACCCGGTTTCGTTGGATGATCGCATGGCCGTGCGTTTGGGGTTGGGATATGCAGTCACGATCCACGAGTCCCAGGGCGTCACAGCTGACAACGCTTTTGTGTTGGCGGGGGGCACGATGGACAAGCACTTGGGTTATGTTGCCCTGTCCCGTCACAGGCGTCACCTGCGGCTGTATGTCGATCGTTCCAGTGTCGACGGGGTCGATCAGCTGGCCCGGTGTTTCCGGAGGCGGAAAGAGCAGGGGCCCGAGATCTCGCTTGAAGCCTTGGGTGTTCCGGCTCGGGAGACCTTATCAGAACTAGTCGAAGTGCGGCCGGAAGTTGCGCAGCAGGATGCTCGCTCTGATGGTCTGGTTGCGGTAATGGAGAAGGCGGTAGCCTACTATCAGGGTGTGCTTGAGGGTGATGGCGGCACGGAGGCGCGAGCCTATCTGGAGGACCGTGGCATTGCTCCCGGCAGTATTGAGCGCTTCGGCATCGGTTTTGCTCCCCGGGAGGGCGCAGGGCTGACCGGGGCGATGGCGGCGGAATTCGCGTCTGCCGAGGGTCTTGTTGATGCCGGGCTGATTGTTCAACCTGACAATGGTGATCGTCCGTACGACCGGTTCCGCGACCGCGTCATGTTTCCGATCAGGGATCGGTGGGGCCGCTGTATCGCGTTTGGCGGAAGGGCGCTGGATCCCCATGCACGGGAGAAACACCTGGTTTCTCCCGCCTCGGCCCTCTTCGACGAAAACAAAAACCTCTACAATTTCGATGCGGCACGGGCAGCTGCCGCCGAGGGTGGCGTACTGGTGGTTGCCGAGAATTACATGGATGTGATTGCGCTGTCTGAGGCAGGGTTGGCGGGCGCCGTGGCACCACTGGGCACTGCGGTCACTTCCGATCAGCTGGAACTGATGTGGCAAACCAGTGATCGTCTTCTTGTCATGGTGGATGGCGATGATGCGGGCCGACGGGCTGCATACCAGGTGATTGACCGGGCGTTGCCCCTGCTGGGGCCAAACCGGTCGCTGGGTTTCGCAATCCTGCCCGAGGAAGCTGATCCGGGTACCCTGGTCCGCCGGGAACAGTTGGAGACACTGTGCCGGAGTTTTGCAGACAACCGGTCGCTCCTGGATTTGCTTTGGCAACGCGAGACCGCCGGCCGGGCGTTCGACAGCCCCGAGCGGCGGGCAGCGCTGGATGCGGCGCTCATGACAGCGGTCGATGCGATTCCTCATGCCGGGATTCGTGCGAAATGGATCGCCGACCTGGCGGTCCGGCAAACGAAGATGTTCGGATTCAGTACTCTCGTTGTGCCTGCCGAAGGCGGTCCTGATTCTGCGGCCGGCGACGCCAACCGGCCCGTCGTTGATGTTCAGGGTGTCCGGGTGAACGGACCTGGCACGGTCGCGATTGACAGCCATGTGGAGTCGGTGGTCCAGCACTATTCGAATCTCCTTGCGGCCGCGGCGCCCCGTAAGATTGCGACCACCGAAATCGGCCGGCGACTGGCGGCAAATTCGGCTGATCTCGCGCGCCTCTTGGCGGACCGTCACTCTGCCTGGTCAGTAACCGACGCGGCCCGGTTCCTGACGCGTCACGTCGCGGACCCGCTGACATTCCGCCGCGTGCTGACAGAAACCTTTCGGAACCCTGATGTCATGACGGTCCTGCCAGAAAGTCCGGAACACCCCGAGCGCCTGTTGTCGACTTGGAGCTGCATTCAGGCCGAGGCCGACCTGGTTGCCGACGCTCAGCTGCTGGCTGATCGGCAGTCGGCACTGCCAGTTGGCGAGATCGTGGCGGAAAGCCCCTTGACCGCTGCTCAGCGCAAGGCAATGAAGTCCCTGTCTGCGGGACCCGCCCTGCAGATCGTCGATGGCGGGGCAGGGGTGGGGAAGACGACCGTTCTGGCCACGATGCATGCCGCAGCGGCGAAAGCCGGTTTTCCCATATCCGTGATCGGGGCCACGGCGGCCGATGCAGCGGTGCTTCGCGCAATCGTGTCCAATCCCGACAGCGTCTCGACGGTGAGGCAGCCGTCGCCCGGCGATCCCGGTCCTCGCCTCTATCTCGTGGACAGTGCCGAAAACATCGGCCAGAAGGAATTGGCGCACATTCTGCGGCAGGCGGTGGACAAAGGCAGCAAGGTGGTCCTGGCCGGGGATCAGCGGTCGATTGATCCTCTCGTTGTGGGGTCTCCATATGTGGCGCTCTGCGACCGGCTCCCGGTCACCCGGATGGAAGGTTCGATCCGGTCTCGATCACCGGAAGAGGAATCCTTTGTTGGGCACCTGGCGGCGGAAACCGTTGCCGGAGACCGTGCTGCCGTCCAGCATCTGGATCGGTCCGGCCGCCTCGTGGGTGCCCCCGACATGGGCGCAGCGGTGGATGCCGCAGTTTCCGGTTATTTCGAGGATCCCACACCCGACAAGATGCT
Source organism: Paracoccaceae bacterium (assembly GCA_026707935.1). Lineage (GTDB taxonomy): Bacteria > Pseudomonadota > Alphaproteobacteria > Rhodobacterales > Rhodobacteraceae > JAPPHA01. The sequence goes on along the minus strand of JAPOVX010000323.1, from coordinate 10,202 downwards.
GCTCGCGCACACACGGCCCCAGGCCCGGGGATTGAACACGGAGGTCATGAAACGTCTGGAAGGGCGCGTGGGCCGTGTCCTGCCGATGCTCGGTGGAGGGTCCATCGATCTCGCTGTCGGTGACGTTGTTAACATACAGCAGTCGATTCCCGGCTCCGTCGTTCCCGATCGGCGGCGCGCTTCCGTGACCTCCCTTTCCGATGCGGGCAGGATCGGACTTGATTTCGGGGAGATCGAGGATGGTGCGCGATACGCGTCGGTCTCGTGCGAAAGCGTGCGCCTGGAACATGCCTGGGCGCGTACCGTCCGGTCGGCCTGCGATGCTGCATCGTCGGTTCATTTCCTCGCAGGTGCGACAAACAACCGCCAGACGACATATGTCGGCATGACACGCCACCGTGACGAACTCCACGTCTATGTCCCTGATCAGGATCCCGCCGGATTCGTAGGGCGGTTGCTCTCGACGGCTGGGCGTCAACGTTTCGCTCTCGATTTCGCACCAGACCTTGCTCCCGCCGGCGTGCGTGTGTTCGCCGATTACCTCGAGGCCGATGGAGGTGGCCGGGAAGACTGGCTCGAACTGATCCATCGCACGGGCAAGGGCCGTGCCATGGATCGCGCGATGGGTGAGGTTGGCGAGGGTGTGCTTGATTTCGCCGCCACGAGTTGGCTCGATCGCTTTTTGCGCATGTCGGCCATCGGATCGGAGTCTTCGGCCCAGAGGGAGCTGCCCGATTACAATTTCCGGAATCGTCCGGTGCCTTTCGTCGGTGGGCTGTTCCGAAGTCAGCCTGGTCCGCTGCTTCACGCCATCGGTGATGCGCTGACGGAGACACCGGGCCGTCCGGGTGGAGGGATGTCGTCCGATGATGCGCTGTTCAAGAACGCATCCCTCGCCCTGTCCGTGGCTGTCGGAGCGGGTGATGCGCAGCATTCCGGAATCGATCAGGACACGATCCGGCGGACACTGGCCGTGGGCGCCGGAAACCACTGGCTGGAGCGCCGAATGCTCGACCGGAAAGCCGAACCGGTCGCGACGGACATTGCCCTCAAACGCGCCGAGATGCAGACCAGGCGCGGGCTGCTCTCTGAACTCGGGATTTCGGAGCGGGTGCTCCGCAATCCCGTTTCGTGGGAGATGGTGCCGGCGGATGCCCGGCGCGCTTATGAAAAGCGGCTTCCGTCCGCTCTCGCGACCGCCCGGGCCGCCCCGACTGAAGTTGACATGGCAGTCGCCCGGGCCGCGGCGGTTGCCGATGAAAGGGGCGACACTGAGGCCCGCGATTGCGTCGCAGCGTGCCGTGCGGCTCTCGAGTCGGCTCCCGTACGCAGCGCTGCGGAAATCGAGCGCGATCGTGATGCCCTCGTGCGGGAAATGGTCTCCGGCAGGGAGTCCGCGGCGGACCCCCTCTTGCACCGGTTGCATCGAGCGTTTACCGCCTCCGAAATCAAGGCTCTCGTGACCGGAGACGAGGCATTGCCGTCATCGCTGCCTAAGTTGAGCGACGCTGAACGCAGGAGCATATCCGATCGCCTCCTGAAGCAGGCCCGCGAACTGTCGCCCGCGCTGTCGGCCCCCTGGGCCGGGCGCGTTCGTAGTCTGGTCATGGATCGGGGCCTGGACGGCTGGTCGCGATTAAGGAAAAGACGCGCCGGAATTTGGAAGAAAGGCTTTCTGAACTGCGGCAATCCGAAGCGATCCGGTTTCTGGCGGTTGCCGACGAAGTCGGGCTCTTCGATACCGCCGTGACCCGGGCTCAACTCCGCGCCGGGCTGGCCGCATTTCGGAGGACATTGCCGCCCAGGCCCTCGCGTTCGGCCCAGATCGCGCGGCGTCTACAGGATGCCGACAGGGCTCCGCGGCCGCGGAAGGATGAATCGAGGGCCAGGATCCTCTTGGGTAAATTCCTGTTGGCCCAGACGGTGCGCATGCCTTCCCTGCGCACCCGGCTCGTGCCGGAACTCGCGGCGTTCCTGTCCCGCGGTCGTCCACGGGCCTCGGAGAACAACTGGAAGGTGGTTATGCCTGTCTACCAGGCTTGGGGCGCAGGCGAGGCGGCGCCTGCGGGAAAGTTGAGTCACCGGGCCGAGACACGCGGCCAGATCGTTCTGGGTGCGTTCGCACAGCATGTCATGAACGAGGACAGGGAATTGCGAAGACTTCTGTTGCCTGAAATTGACCCGTTCCTTGCCACTCTTGACATGCGCACCGATGCCGAAAACCGCCGCATCCTCGCGCCATGGATCGCGAAATGGTCAACAGGGAATTCGGACACCGATGCGCCCGATTCTTGAGGTTGGAACACGGCTGGGGCTGGCAGTCTCGGCCGTGACGCTGGTGCCCGGCGCCCTGCTGGTCGCGCTGGCGCGGTTCGCGCCATGGCCCCCTCATTGGCTGGAAGCCGTTGTCCTGTTTGGCCTGCCCGTGGCCTGTGTTCCCGTGTTTGCGCTCCAGGCCAGTTCAAAGTGGCGGCATCACTGGTGGGCCGGACTGTTTGCCTTGGCCGCGTGCTGGTTTCTCCTGTCGCCGTACATGACCGAGAATGGCCGGTGGATCGTCGGGTTTCCGGCGCGCAGCCTTGCGGCTGAGATCGAACTGCTTGCCTACGGTCACTACGCCTGGATACCTTATCGTGGCACCTGGGCCGTGACCGCGGCGGTGGCGGCAGTCGCCGCCGTTTCCGTCCTCACGTGGTACGCGATGGTGGCGTTGCAGTGGATCGGGGATCTTGCGGCCACCCGCGCTCCAGCTGCGCCGGTCACCAAGCTGGCCGATGCCAAGTGGGCCAGTCGGGGCGAGGTTCGCCGGCGGTTTTCGACGGAGGGCGGCATAGTATTGGGTGAGACCACAGCCCCGCGGAAGTCAGACGAATTCGACCCGGACATTCCGGCGAGCTGGGGCCGGATGGGCAAAGGCAACCTGATCACGCTGAATCCGTCCAAGGGCAATGCTCACACGTTGGTTTTTTCCGGGTCCGGAAGTTACAAGACCGCTGGTATCGCCATTCCGAACGCTCTCACCTACGCAGGTCCGCTGGTCGTTGTCGATCCGAAGGGCGAAATTCACCAACTGACGGCTCCGGTTCGCGAAGCGCGCGAGCGCCGCCCATGGCGTATATCGGTGGACGAGGGCCTGGATCCGGTCAAACTCCTGACGGCCGTCCGGCCGGGCGATGGAGGGGTGTTCTCCGACATCGCCGAGTGGTTGCTGCCGACGACCGGTGCCGACAAGTCCGACGGTTCCGCGTTTTTTCACCAGAAGTCGGTGAGGCTGCTTGGTGCCCTGCTGGGTCACCTTCACCACGCCAGGACGGAAGGCAACCTGTTTGCCGCGGCCAACCGCGTACTCTCGCTCTTGACGGAGGCGGAACTGCGGGCGGAGTTCCGACAGGCGGCGGAGAAGTACGCCGACCTGAAGGATCGTGAATTCATCGCGGTGGGGCTTGCGGAGGTGGCCAAGACCGAGGAGCGACAACTCTCGGGAGTGGTTGCGACCGTGGCCAACGGGCTCGACTGGGCCGGAAAGAGTTCAACGCGAGGATTTCTCGAATCCGAAGACGATGGCGATACCTTGCTGGCCCGCCTGCTCGACGCCAAGACCGACATCTACATCGTCATTCCGACCACGACCATCCAGGCAGTGCCTGGAATCGCCCGCGCACTGATTGGTGCGCTTGTACGGGCCATCAGGGATTCGACACCGGCATCGACACCCCGGGACAAATTGCCGCATCGGCTGTTCATTATCGACGAAGCCCGGGCCATGCGGCGCATGGACTACCTGGCTGGGGTGCGCGACGAGGGTCGTGCCCATGGCATTCACCTGATGCAGATATTCCAGTCCTACCAGCAACTCCTCGAGTGTTACGGCAGGGACGGGGCGGGCGCCTGGGAGAATTCGGTCGATGCGGTGATCACGGGGCCTGTATCCGATTCCGATCAGGCGCAGTCGCTCAGCCGCATGATCGGGCGGAAGACGGTGACGACCTCGACCTCGGCACGGCAGCGAAGCAGTCAGCTGTTCATGCCCTTTTCGGGGAAAACCGGATCGGCGGAGACGACCCAGCTGCGGGAGACGGAACTCATCCGGCCGTCGGAGTTGCGCCAGCTGCCTCCCGAGGCGTCGATCATCCTTGCGCCGGGGACGCCATCCATTCTCGCATCGAAGGCCATCTGGTTCACCCGTTCTGAAATGCAGGCCCTGGTCCGGGATGCCCGTACCGGCGCGGGTTCGAATGGGGATGGTGTGGCTGCGCACAGCGCGGATGTTTCCGTTTCGCCAGCTACGGATGGTGGCGCGAAGAGTGTCGGCAACGATCCGGTTTCTTCGAGCAATGCCAAGAAGCCTGCCTCGAACCTGCCTTCGGACCCTGTTGCGCCTTCCGGTTCTGCGGACCCGCACGACGGAGAAATCAAAAAGGGACGGTTACAGGGTCCAGCCGATTCTGAAGTCGACGACGCGTTAGCGGGAGATCAATCCGAGGGGGACGAGGCGCGTTCCCCAAGGGACCATGCGCGTCCGGAACTTGGCGCGGGGTTCCAGAAAAAGGATGATACTGCCGGTGAGCCGGCGACTGGGGCCAAGGCGGTCCCGCAGCCGACGACCGCGCCCAACGCGACCTGCAGGGACCCAGAAGCGCGGGCGTTGGCTCAAGGCGGGCTCGTTGGGCTGGACGATGCGGAAGGTGCCTCAGTATCAGCGCGCAATTCCGATCACGAGCCAACTTCTTCAGAGGAAGAGGTGACGGTCTCTGTTGTCGACGAATCTGTTGCGTCCACAGAAATACTACGGCAGGGCCTGACCGCGCATTCGGAGGCGGAGGACAACTCGCCTGGCCGCGACGCATCTCCCGACGATAAGACTTTGTTTCATTCGAAGGTTTCCACGGAACAAGGTCGTGATCCAGACGCGGGAGATCATTCCGAGGTGGAGATTGAAGCGAATCCTCCAGAGGAACACGCACCGTCAGGGCCTGACACGGGAATTCATGATGAACGTATCTCTTCTGATGAGCCTGAGACAGCTGACAAGGCGCCCTCGCAGCCATCGATTGCTCCCGTTGCGGGGGGCAAGAATGCCGAGGCTTGGGCATTGGTGCAGGGTCGCCGTGTTGAGCCGGTCGATGTGGCCGAAGTCTCTGTTCCAGCAGGTGATTCCGATCAAGGGGTCATTTCCTCCGACGAAGAGGCGGGGGCCTCTGCCGTTGACGAAACTGGTGCGTTGACCGCTCCGGGAGTCGCTCCGGGTCTAAGGGCCGCGATTGTCAACCGTGCAGTCTATGACAGCATTGTGTCCCGCGCGGTTTCCACGAAATCCCGTCCGGTCGTCGAAAAGGTTCTGGCCGATCCTTCTGTCGAGGTTCCTGCGGGCACCGAGCCGCGCGTCATTCCCCCCGGCACGCTCGGCTCGGGTGTCGACCACGCTGACACATGGTCGCTTGTTTTCGTACCGGATGACGGTCGTTCTCCGGTCCATCGGATTTTGTTCGATAAAGATGGTGCCATCGTTGGTCGGGCTGGCCCGTACCACCGCGCATAATCTGGCGCATGATTTAGTTATTTTTCTGTGCTGCGGGACAGGCTTCCGTCCCTTTGATCCCAATCAATCGGACTCGTTTACAACACCTTCCCACGAAGATTTGCTGGAAGCATACAAGACGGATTTGCTGATTTCCGGCTGCGAATTTGAGAAGCTGGTAATAAAAGAGCACAACGATACCGCACTGCCTTCTGGTCAACCGTCGCAGCAGTTGCGTGATCTCGGTTGTCACCACCGCCGCCCGATCCCTTCCCTTCACCTCGATCATTGGAAGCAGGATCGATCGGGCGGTCACCTGTTCATCAGCGTCTTGGCCTGCCAGCTGGTCCAGGTCATTCGCAGTCGTCTTTGGGCTCATTGCGAGACGGCGAGCAGGAGAACGCAGCAGGACATTCTTTCTGGCCAGATCCGGGTCACAGCCTGTTTCCGTCGTGCCGACAGACGCATTTTCCACATCCGCAGGGCAGGGCGACCCGGGCGGAGCCGCGGCAACGGGAGATCTATCGAGCACTTGGCCTTGACCCCGAGCCTGGAAAGACGCGGTGGATGGTTGCCTGATGGATTAGTTAGTATATCACATGGGGTGCGGTCTGTGGTGCCATAATTAACGATTCAATCGGCATAAGCCTCGGAAAAAACGTTCATATTTTTTGGACGTGTTAAACTTGAGCTACGTATTTGACGGCGATTCCTGTCCCATCAGGCGGACCGGTTCGCGCATCAGCGCGCAACTTTCCCCCTGAACTGTAGCCTGGGTTCTTTCCTCCTTTTTTTGCCGGGGGCTGGCTGAAGGCCAGTCCGTTGCGAGCGCAAGCGAACTCGTTCCGGAATTCAACAACTCAGTGAAGGCGATACCTGCCCATGCACGCGGCAAAGTCTCCGCGTGGTCGAAACGCCGGAACAAAGGTCCCGCCACCGCAGGCGCCCTCTGGTCTCCGGCCGTCAGGCCAGTGGAATCCGAACATTGAAAAATCGTTGCTGTGGTTGTCCTGCGTGTGCGTGAGACAAAATTTGCCAAGAACAGGTTAGTTGCCCTTCGGACCTCGGCTCAAAACAGCACAGGCGGGGATACATGTCGAAGCTCAAGGGCCGTCAAGACGGTGTGCGGAGGAAACATAGGTGTTTGCAGATGCCTCCTCATTGGCGTTGTCGCCACCCGGGGGTCTCAGGTCTTTCCGCGGCGCTAGCTGCCGCCACAGGCCGGTCAGCATGCCCCCAAGTTCCCGGATAACTTCCTCACGCCACATTTGGCGCCGGATCGTGCTTTCGGCTACCGGCTCAGTCAGGAATCGCCCCATCTGGGCGACAAATTCGTCAGAATGGATGAGATCCGGAATACGGTCGATGGCCTTTTCAAGCAAAGCCACGTAACCGTGAATTCGATAATCCCGAATTTTTGCCCAAACCAAGTCGGCCTTCACGATGGCACCCCGTCTCTCCAGCCAGCGCATGTCCCACAAGTCCCGCCACCGGGTGTAGGTTGGCAGCGTGGCAGGAAAGGCGACCAGCTTGTCTGCGAGGATTTCGTCCCTGGTCTCGACTCGGATCACAAAGTCTTCATAACCACCCGGCAGGAAGTCGTAATTCCGTAGCATCGACATCGGTGTGCTTTCGTAAGACGGCACGTTGCAGACTTCCAGGTGGATCCGCTGACGCGGGATATCCGTTCGCTCAGGGCGAGTCACAACACTGATTCGCCATTTGTCCGTAACCAACTTCGAGGCATCAGGAGATTCCCGCATTTCCGACGGCGGTTTGATCACTGTTTCGAGTCCATAGCGCCCGGACAGGTATTTCGCCAAGTAGTCGCCCAGACCGGCCAGTCGGGAACTTGTGAAATCGGTGTCGCCGGAAAAATCGAGATCCTCACTGAATCGCGGCGCCCCGTAGCAGAGCCTGAGAGCCGTGCCGCCCTGGAACACCAGCCCGTCGAGGAATCTGCCCCGGTCCATGGCAAAGAGAATGTCGTAGTGAAAAAGTTCCTTTTCAACCACCAGCTGCATACCGTTCAGCTGGGGATCTTCCATCGCCAAATCAACGAGGTATGAAAGATCCTGCGTCATGTGACCGAATTCGAGCTATCGATTCTCGCGGCCGCCTGTTCTTCCAGGATTTCCTGGTAATACTCCTCGTTCACCATGCCGAGATTGCGCCCGACCCGCCGGAGATCGCGCAACGCCGCCTCCACCCTGGCAATGCGCAGCGGCCGTCCCTCCATGAAGATGGTGCTATTAAGGATGTCACGCTCCCCTCGGGACGTGTGTGTGAACTCGATGACTCCGTAGGGAGTCCGGATCTCCGCACTCCGTCCGGTGGTCATGACGGTAATCCGGCTCATCGGGATCTGGGAGATGGCACCGTACTCTGCCAGAGCCGATTCCAAGCTGACATAGCTGTATTCGCCGCGCCGCAGACAGACAGCGACTTCCTCGATCCGGTACCGCTTCGACAGTCTCGACAGGGAGTTCACATAAACCCCGCGAGCCGCCCGCTCAAGGAATCCCTGGAGTACCAGCCGACGCAGGCCTTCGGCAAAGGTCTTGTGCGACCGTTCCGGAAACATTTTCCGGAGATCCTCCACCGCGAATACCGCCCGGCCGCGCCGGTCCCACTCCCAAAGAACCTTGATCGCTTCAACAGTTTTCACAGCCTTGTCCCGGTTATTTCTCTAAACAAACCTGATTTATATGGTATAACTGTAGATTTCAAGGTGATCAGCACGTGAATTTTCTCCGTGGCAGTTGAGACTTGGTCAAAGCGCGGGATCGGTATCGGCAACTCAGGGCGAGTGGACGGCGCGGTGCCCAGGCCGCCGAAGAGAATCTGTGCAGAGTTCGCGCGGATCCTGCGGGTGGCTGGCGACTGTGTACAACACGCCGCGCCTTTTCCGCAGGGTTGGCCAGACGAACGAATTCGCGATTGATGGTTAATGGTCCTGTTTCGATTCCTGTACCCCGGGAAGGCAAGAGGCCGCGGCTCCGTTTCAGCTAGATTTTGTGGTCCGGCATTTGCCACAGAAATCGCGCACGTGGCTGTGGTGTTCAGACGACAGGTGAATGCTCAAGACTCTTTGAAAGACAACCCGCCAGATTTACCGTGCCCTGGGGCAAGAGCTGGCCTTCGGTTCAGAGCATTCGTTGAAGTCGCGAAATTGACTTCCGGACTTTAGTCAGCCTATCACGCCGCCCTTAACGCACGCAAAAGGCATGGACGGCAATGTCCGCATGATCCGCCACGCTGACAATATCAACTTGGCAGTCGAGAATTTGATCCGCCCGATCCTGGCAGGAAAGCATTGCCCGGTTGTAACCGGCTATCAGGATTTCCATACGGCGCTGGCTTTTGTTCTCGACTAGCGCCGGGACATCGCGGCAGATCCGACCGGAGCGATCCGGATTCTGTTTGGAACCAACACGGCCACGACCGACACGTTACCGGCAGGCCGCTCGCTTTCTGAAACCGCCAGGCGCCATTGGCTCGGAAGGCGGGGATTATCACTCCACAACCAGGGTGAGCTTCGGGCCGTACTGGCCCGTGATGCCGTTGAAAGCGGCACCTTGGACCTGCGAGTGTTCGACACAGAGCATGCATACAAAGAGACGGGCACCAAGCCTGCCGGCATGCTGCGTGCCAAGATTTTCGCCGGACCCAAGGCAATCGTGGCGGAAGTGCGAACTTCTCGCTCCGAGGCCTCAGACGCAACGTCGAATACTGCGACATGTTCGAGGCGGGTACCGAAGCGTATCGGGTCCGCTGCAGCGCGGCGGAAACGTTCTGGCGCTGCGGCGTCCCGTGGAAAGAGGAAGCCCTGGAAATCCTCGACCGGCTTCCGAGGTTTGTCACACCGGAAGAAGCAACCCGCCGTGCATTTTATGAAGTGTCCGGATTTCGGCCTTGGAGAATTGGCCTGGCCTCGACGAATTCGTACCGCACGCCCTCTGGTGGTCAGGTTCGCCGCTGGCGCTTCGGTGTGAGGCGGGTCCACCATACGCTCGCAGACACAGAACGCCAACTGATCGCAACTCGGGTGAAGGCTGGTTCGGCAGTTGCTGACCAAGACGCATCTGCCTTTCGCGGCGCACACCATGTCGAGACACTACCCGATTTCACGCAGGGTGAAGTCATAAATTTGCTTTGATAACTTGGGAGGGGCCTGCTTCCGTTGAACCCCAAACCCGCCGGCTTTTCGCCGGCTCCAACGGAAGGACATGCCCCATGGAAAAGAAAATACCCGAATCGATGCGCACACGCGAGACCCTTTCGGAGTAGATCGAGGGCCGGCTGTCGGCGCCGGACGCCCTCAGCGAGCTGGTGCGTCTTGCGACCCGGCTGATCATCGACGAGTCGCTGGAAGCGGAGAGCCGCGACGCTCTCGGCAGGAATTACTACGAGCACGGCGGCGATCCCGGCCGGGGCTACCGAAACAGCAACCGTATCGGACGGCTCAAGACGGCCGAAGGGGCGGTGGAATACACGGCGCCGCAGATCGCGGGCCGCGACGAGGCGTTCCGCTCGGAGTTCCGGCCCCAGCTGAAGGGCCGGAGCGAGGCTCGGGAGGAGCTTGTGGTGGAGATGTTGGCCCGCGGCCTCAGCGTGCGCGACATCGAGGACGCGTTCCGTACTGACGACGGCTCGCCGCTTCTCTTCCCCACCGCGGTCTCCG
>JAPOVX010000116.1 GCA_026707935.1 Paracoccaceae bacterium | reverse complement strand
GTTCGGCTTTACTATGTAGAGGTCGAACGACCGGACATGCACGAACCGTCCGGCGATATGGAACGGATTGCCCGCAGTTTTCAGGACCAGTGGGGGATCTCGGGCGTTGTCGTCGAGCCCCACCTGTTCGGCGTATTGCAACCCGCCCTCAGGAAAGGCGACTGGAAGGTGACATGTACGCTGCGACGGACCACCGGTGGAACGCACCAGACGATCGGGCATATCTGGCCGGGGTATTTTGACGGGGACATCCATGGCCTGGCGATTGACCTCGGTTCAACCACGATCGCGGCTCATTTGTGTGAACTGAGGACCGGTGCGGTCCTTGCATCGTCGGGCATGATGAATCCTCAGATCAGGTTTGGCGAGGATCTGATGAGCCGGGTTTCCTACGCGATGATGAACCCCGGCGGCGCTGCGGAGATGACCGATTCGGTCCGCGAGGGGATCAACGCGCTGATCGGCGAGGTCGCCGCGGAAGCCGGAGTGGAACGAGAACACATTCTCGATACTGCACTGGTTTGCAATCCGGTCATGCATCACCTGTTTCTCGGCATTGATCCCGTTGAACTGGGCCAAGCTCCGTTTGCCCTGGCGTTTTCGGGTGCCCGGTCCATCAGGTCTTCGGAATTCGGTCTGAAAATGAACCCGGGGACCCGAACGTATATCTTGCCCTGCATCGCCGGACATGTCGGCGCGGATGCCGCGGGCGTGGTGCTTTCGGAGTCGCCCCAAACCTCCAAAGACCTGGTGCTCGTCGTCGACGTCGGCACGAACGCGGAGATCATCCTTGGCAACTCGAACCGTGTCTTCGCCTGTTCGTCTCCTACCGGGCCTGCTTTCGAGGGCGCGCAGATTTCATGTGGTCAGCGCGCTGCGCCAGGAGCCATAGAAAGGGTACGGATCGACCGCGACACGGGACTTCCACGGTTTCGCGTTATCGGTTCGGAACTCTGGTCGGATGACGAAGGCTTCCACGACAGCATCGCCGTCACGGGCATCACCGGGATCTGCGGCTCCGGCATCATCGAACTGGTGGCGGAAATGCGTCTCGCCGGAATCCTGGACGGTTCCGGACTGATCGGATCGCCGGAACAGACGGGATCACCTAACTGTTTCCTCGACGGGCGAACCTTTTCATACCTTGTTTCCGAGGGCGATGACGGCGGGAGGCAACGGGTATCGGTCACCAATCGTGACATCAGGGAAGTCCAGATGGCCAAGGCCGCGCTTTACTCCGGCGCCAGGTTGCTGATGGACAAGTTTGGCGTCGACAGGGTCGACCGGATCGTGCTGGCTGGCGCATTCGGATCTCACATTTCTCCCCTTCATGCCATGGTTCTGGGAATGATTCCCGACTGCCGGATCGACAAGGTTTCATCGGCGGGGAACGCCGCGGGAACCGGCGCAAGGATCGCGTTGCTCAATACCGATGCACGCGCAGAAATCGAGGCCGCCGTCCGGAAAATTCACAAGGTCGAAACCGCGATCGAACCGAGATTCCAGGAGCACTTCGTCAACGCATCCGACATTCCCAACGGGTCCGAACCATTTCCCGTCCTCGAATCCACGGTTTCGATTCCCGGCGTCAATTTCAACATCGGGTTCCGGAAACGGAACAGGGCCGCAGGAACTGCGCGGCCCCGGCGCCGCAAGATGTCGCCCTGACCTGCCGGCATTGCCCCCGCACCTGCACGGTTCAGGTTGACAGCAAGCTCTTTCTGGCTAACTGTGCGGCATGGCGCGGGTATGGTGAAAGGGTATCACGCGAGCTTCCCAAGCTTTCGTTACGGGTTCGATTCCCGTTACCCGCTCCAACCTTTTCCCAGGAATTGCCAACTCGAACGAACCCGTCCCCACCCCGGCATCAAAGTCCCTGCCAGTCGCGCCTGTCACGGTGCAGGAGCGCGTGCGATTGAACGGGACCGTCGGAGCCTGGATCGTACATGTACAACCCACCCGGGAGATCGGCCCATCCTGCGGCGATCGGGTCAATCCATGCCCACGCCGCTTCAACCTCATCCCCGCGCATGAACAGCGTCTGGTTGCCCCGTATGACGTCCATCACCAGTCGCTCGTAGGCGTTGGGCATAGCCTCGGCGTTGCTGCCAAGGGCCTCTGCAAAGGTCATGTCAAGCGGGACTTCCGTCAATCGCATTCCACCGGGACCCGGGTCCTTGATGGTCATGCGCATGGTGATCCCCTCATTGGGCTGAAGGCGAATTGTCAGGCTGGTACCCTTCCGGTTGGCCTGTTCCTCGAAGATCCAGTGAACCGGGTCCTTGAACGCCACTGACACCTCGGTCAGGGTCGAGCGCAGCCTCTTTCCGGTCCTCAGGTAGAACGGCGTTCCCGACCAGCGCCAGTTGTCAAGATGTACTCTCAGGGCAACGAAACTTTCCGTTTCGCTCACGGGATCTCCGCACTCGTCACGGTAACTGGCGACGCCGGGGCCCGAAAGATACTGGCCACGGACAACGTCGTCTTTTGCGACCCGTCCCAATGATTTGATAACCTTGAGTTTTTCATCCCGAATCGCATCGGCTTCAAATTGTGCGGGAGGCTCCATTGCAATCAGGCACAGCAACTGCATGAGATGATTCTGGACCATGTCCCGCATGGCTCCGGCCTCGTCGTAGTAGCTGCCTCTTCCTCCGATTCCGCCGCTTTCGGCGACCGAAATCTGGATGTGATCGACGTATTGCGAATTCCAGATGGGTTCGAACAGGGAATTCCCGAATCGGAGCGCCATCAGGTTCTGAACCGTTTCCTTCCCCAGGTAGTGGTCGATACGGTAAATCTGGCGTTCGTCAAATCGCCCGGAAAGCTCCGCGTTCAGGTTGCGTGCGCTCGCCAGGTCGTGGCCAAACGGTTTTTCGACAACGATGCGGCAATCAGGCGAGACAAGTTTCCATTCGGTGGCCATGGCCGTAATCACGCCAAACAGTGAAGGAGCAACGGACAGGTAAAACGCCCGAATGACATCCTGCCTGAGCATGCGTCTCAGTTCGCTCCATCCATCTGATCCGTTGACGTCGACACGGGCATAGCAAATGCCGTTCAGGAACTCGCCCAACGCTTCCCGGTCTTCGACGCACGGAACAGGGAATTCCCGAAAGGACGTCTCGATCCTGCTTCGGTAGGATTCATCCGAAAGCGGCTGCCTGCCGACACAAATGACGCGCGCATTTTCCGGCATCTGTCTCGCCCGCCATCTTTGAAACAGCGCCGGCAAGAGCTTGCGCCTCGCGAGGTCGCCGGTCCCGCCAAAGATGACCAGATCGAACGGTTCGACAGGAATTACCGTGGTGACCATGAGTTCAAACGCTCGCGATTGACCAGAGTTGGGTTGCTATCGCAATGTCCGGTGGTTCATGCAAGTGCAACGTTTCGAACGCCTATCGTGTCGTAAGCCCGGAAAGGCGCGTCCGAATTTAGACAACACTTGACCGTTGCGTGCGTGCGCAGTGGAATTCGTCGGGCCGAGCCTGTATGCACCCACAAACGATTCTGGACGAGCGGACCATTCGCAGCAATCGATGCCAATCGGAGCGGCTTCGGAAACCCGCGATGTTTGCGGCTTTCAGGTGATTTCGGGCAGAATACGATCTAATGATCGCCAAGGAACGTCTGGTTGAACAAGGTCGACGATGGAAGATTCACTCATCCTCAACGCACGGTTCGAGCACACTGATTTCGTACCGAAATTCAGTGATCCCGAAATCACCGGGAATGGCCAAAGACGTGCCAGCGTCGCGCTCAAGGAACTGCGGACCCTTTGGTTCAATACAGGAACGCTCTGCAACATCGCATGTCACAATTGTTACATCGAGAGTTCACCACGCAATGACCGCCTTGTTTACATTACGGTCGAAGATGTTCGCGGCTACCTCGGCGAGATTTCCGAACTGAACTGGCCTACGGAGGAAACCGCCTTCACCGGCGGCGAACCGTTCATGAACCCCGACATGATCCCGATCACGGAATTGTGCCTGCAAAAGGGTTTTCACGTATTGATTCTGACCAACGCCATGCGGCCGATGATGCGAAAAAAGGTTCAGGACGGCCTTGCAACGTTGAATTCTTCATTTCCCGGACGGTTGACCCTCAGGATTTCCCTCGATCATTACCTGAAAGCAAACCATGATCTGGTGCGCGGCGGCGGGAGTTTCAAAGCCAGTCTCGCTGGCATGCGCTGGCTTGCCGATACCGGAATCAGGATGACGGCGGCCGGAAGGACGCTTTGGGGCGAATCGGACTCACAATCCCGCGAAGGATATCAAGAGTTGTTTGAAAGGAATGGATTCGCGATCGACGCGTGGAAACCCTCGGAAATGGTGCTGTTTCCGGAAATGGACGGATCGCTCGATGTTCCGGAAATCACGGAATCGTGCTGGAGAATCCTGGGCAAGTCGCCCGACAGCGTCATGTGTGCGAAGTCACGAATGGTCGTCAAACGCAAGGGCGCACCCGGACCGGTTGTCGTCGCCTGTACGCTCTTGCCCTATTCTCCCGAATTCGAACTTGGGCGCACCCTTGCAGAATCCGTTGCTCCTGTCCGGCTCAATCACCCGCATTGCGCGAAATTCTGCGTCCTGGGTGGAGCCAGTTGCTCTTCATGATTTCAAAGCGGGGGCTCACCCGCTCCCGCTCTCGCAGGCCTCTTCCAGAATCGATCTGATCTCGGCCAACTCGACCCGGGATTCGACGAATGCGCGCCCGATTCCCCGGACCAGAACGAGACGGTTCCGGCCCTGCCTGACTTTCTTGTCCCGGCCCATCAGCTTGATCAGCGTATCCGTATCGGGGAGGTCGCCCGGGACATCAGAAATGCTGGCCTTCATTCCCATTTCGAGGAAGTGACGCCGGACCCTGTCGCGGTCCTCGGGAGGACAGAGGTCCAGGCGCACCGAGAGATCGAACGCGAGGCCGCAACCGATCGACACTGCTTCCCCATGCAACAATCGGTCAGAGTACCCGGTCGCGGCTTCCAGGGCATGACCAAAAGTGTGACCAAGGTTGAGCAGCGCGCGATCACCGAATTCGGCCTCGTCCCGCGAGACGAGTTCCGCTTTCAATTCGCACGACGTGGCGACCCCTTCAACGAGATGTGTTTCGCTGCCCGAGACGACATGCCTGCCGTTGAGTTCCAGCCAGTTGAAGAAATCCGCACTCCCCAACAGTCCATACTTTACGACCTCGGAATATCCAGCCAGCAGGTCCCGGCGCGCGAGAGATGCAAGAAGGGAAGTGTCCGCGAGTACGAGGACAGGCTGGTGAAACGCACCGACCAGGTTTTTTCCATGACGGGAATTGATCCCGGTCTTTCCACCGACCGAACTGTCAACCTGCGCCAACAGGGTCGTCGGGATTTGAATGTAACGTATTCCCCTCAGGGTGATCGCGGCAACGAACCCGGCCGTATCGCCGATTACGCCACCACCGAGCGCAACGACCGTGTCCTCCCGTTCAATTCGCTCCGAAAGCAGCCAGTCGGTCGCAAGGCGGACAGATTCCCATGATTTCGTTCCTTCTCCTTGTGCAAGTGTCAGGCTGACGGATTCGATCCCCGCAGCAGCGAGTGACGCCTCGAGCCTTTCCAGGTAAAGGCCGCCCGTGGGTCTGTCGGTGATGACGGCCACGCGCCTCCCGACGAGGCAAGGACGCATGATCTCGCCAGCTGACTCGATAAGTCGCGGTCCGATCATGATTTCGTACGTTCGGGGGCCGAGTTCGACCCGAACCGTCTTCATCATCTGGCGATTCCCCCGCAAGGTCCCGCGTGATCGCCTGCCGGAGTGACTCGGGTCGAATTCCGGATTCCCGAATGCATCACTCCGGCGGAACGCAGGTTTTGCGATCCACCTGGTGTATCCGCTCGTTGTCGCGACCCAGGGACACGCCGCTTCCCACCGTTTCGACAAGCATTCGCACGACCGCGGCAGCCATATCGTCTACGGACCTGTCATTGCGCGACCGCACACTGACATCTGCCTTTGCATAGATCGGACGCCGCATCCGGTACAGTTGCTTCAACTCGGAATATGGATCGTCGACTTCCAGCAGCGGACGACCGCCCTTACGCTGGACGCGATCCCAGATCGTATCCGGGTCGGCATCGATCCATACCGAAAAACCGCGCTGCATGATGTTCCGTCGATTGGCGTCGCTGACAAATGCCCCCCCTCCGACGGAAAGCACGATCGGTTCTCCCATCAAGAGCGACTCGATCACCCTGGTCTCGAGATCGCGAAAGACCTGTTCGCCCCTTTCCGAGAAAATTTCCGGAATCGTCATTCCGGAGGCGCGTTCAAGTTCGTTGTCCGAGTCCGCAAACCTCACGCCGAGCCGGCCCGCGACCGCACGCCCGACAGCCGTCTTGCCGACGCCCATCATACCAACGAACACGATCGAGCGATCTATACAATAACCCATTCCGCCCCTCACGGCAGCGAGAACACGACGATTCCGCACGACGCCGGCTTGACCGGAACTTCCCCGGTGCAATCTCCCGGCATATACCAATCGTCATGCGTTGCTGCTATCATTTGTTTGCGGAGAGGGAATCCGCCATGGCCGAAAGTGCCGGCAGACAGAGGCGACAGCATGCTGAGATCGATTCGGTACCTGTTTTATCTCGCGGTTCTGCTGTCGATCGGCATCGTCGCCTATGCGTATCTGGGGGACATTTCCGTACCGCAACGCGATGTGGAACTCGTTATCGAA
Organism: Paracoccaceae bacterium; assembly: GCA_026707935.1. GTDB lineage: Bacteria > Pseudomonadota > Alphaproteobacteria > Rhodobacterales > Rhodobacteraceae > JAPPHA01. Next base: position 27,398 of record JAPOVX010000116.1, on the reverse strand, counting down.
GTTCCGGCGAAGTAATCCGGGCCTGTCAGCATCCTGCCCTGCGTGCGCCCGACCGGACAGTTCACCGACGACTTCAATGGAACGGAATGTCTTTCCCTTACTTTCCGCCAGATTCCGGCACCAATGGTACGCGACCTTGAACGACATGAATTCACTCTTCCTGTCCTCGAGAGTGGACGATCGAATTCCAGAGGACATCTTCGCAGGCCTGTCGGCACCACGATAGCGCCAGTGCGCGGCATCCGGTAAAGTCGTGCCACCAACAACGAGACTATCGGGTTCCGGCGGTGGCGGCCGGCAGAACCTGTTTCCTCCATGGATCCCGTCCACATGACACCGAAGAGAACCGAAAACAGAATTCTTCAGTTTCTCGACTCCATGCGGGCCGAACGCAACGCCGCGGAGAACACCATCTCGGCCTATGCCCGGGACATTGGCGACCTTGTCACGTTCCTGGAGAAAAACGGCCGTACACTCGACAACGCAGACCGGCAGGACATCCTGGACTACATGCATCTCCTCAATCAACGTCGCTTGTCGGTCGCGACGCGCGGGCGCAGGCTTTCAGCGATCCGGCAATTCTACCGCTTCGCGCTGGATTCCGGCTGGCGCAGCGACGATCCGACCCAGAGAATCACGGGACCCGGACGATCGAAATCCCTGCCTCACACGATCAGCGAGGATGATACGGAGAAAATCCTGACCGCTGCGGGACAGGTTGGAAAGAGCCCACTCGAAAGAGCACGAAACGACTGCATGTTTCAGCTGCTCTATGCGACAGGCATGCGCGTCTCCGAACTCGTTTCGCTGCCCGCATCGACCGTGCGCGGCAACCCGGAAATGATCCTGGTCCGCGGTAAGGGAGGCAAGGAACGGATGGTGCCGCTGTCGACCCCGTCCCGGCTGGCGGTCCTGGCCTACTTGAAGCTGCGTGATGATCAGGAAACCGGAACCGCGAAATCCCGCACCAAGCGCTCGGACTTCCTGTTCCCGTCACGCAGCCGCAGAGGACACATGACACGTGAACGGTTCTACCTGTTGACGAAACAGGTTGCCTCCACAGCCGGCCTCGACCGCGAGCATGTTACCCCGCACGTACTGAGGCACGCCTTTGCGACCCACCTGCTGGCCCATGGAGCTGACCTCAGGACCATCCAGGTCCTCCTTGGGCACAGCGACATATCGACAACTGAAATCTATACACATGTTCTGAATCACCGTATGAAGCACCTTGTCCTTACGAACCACCCACTTTCGAACAACCGAAAACCCGGATGATGGCCCGATGCAGTTGAGGATCCCGTTCCAGGATGGTCTCGGCCTTGGGAATCGATCCGGACATGCCCTTATCCGGTTCATCGTGACTCCGGCCGGAATTGCCTGAGCCGACGCATGGGACTGGTGCAATTCCGGTGCCGGTAGACGTCCGGTGCCCCGATTTGCGGGAGGCGGCCCAACTTTTCCCGAGTGGCGTGACGCCTTCTGGTTCGGTACCTTTGGATTGACCCAACACGAGTCGGAGTCAAATTGAAACCAGGCGACAAGACATGACCACGATTGACCCTTCCCTCCTGGAGAGACTGGACGCGACCTTCTGGATTACGGTCATCTCCATACTGGCGCTTCTCGTTCTCTCGGCTTTCTTTTCAGGGTCGGAGACCGCCTTGACTGCCTCAAGTCGAGGGAAACTGCACTCCCTCGCCGATCGTGGATCCCGGGGCGCCTCCCTGGCGCTGAGATTGACGGAAAGAAGCGACCGCCTGATCGGAGCCGTGCTGCTCGGAAACAATCTGGTCAACATTCTTGCCGCTGCGCTTGCGACAAGCCTGTGTACCCGGCTTTTCGGCGACGGCGGTGTCGCTCTCGCAACCCTGATCATGACCCTGCTCGTCCTGATATTTGCCGAAATCCTGCCGAAGACATATGCGCTCGCCAATTCAGAGCGTGCTGCCCAATGGCTGTCATTGCCGCTCAGCGTTTTTGTCTGGACATTCGCACCCGTCGTTGCTGCAATTCAGGGACTGGTCGGAATCTTATTTCGAATCCGGAGTTCACGGCAGGCCAACGGAACCCAGGAACAGGACGTTCAGGACGAAATTGCCGGGACCATCGTTCTCGGCCACGTTGAGGGCAACGTGCAGAAAGACGACCGGGACCGCCTGCTCGGCGCGCTGGACCTGAAAGACCGTGTCGTCGAGGAGATCATGCTGCACCGTTCCAACATCGAAATGATCGATGCAAATGCCGATCCGGGTTCAATCGTAAGCCAGTGTATCCGATCGCCCCATACACGCCTCCCGGTTTTTGATCAGGATCCCGAAAACATTGTCGGGCTGGTTCACGCCAAGGACCTGCTTCGGGCACTGGACAGCCTGACGGGAACCAATGGCGACAGAAAAAAATCCAGATTCTCCGAATTCAACGTGATGGACGTCGCCATGAAACCGTATTTCGTCCCGGAAACGACGACCCTGAATGACCAAATGCGGGAGTTCCTCCGGACACACACGCATTTTGCCCTTGTCGTCGACGAGTATGGCGCCTTGAGAGGATTGATCACGCTCGAAGATATCCTTGAGGAAATCGTCGGGGAAATCACGGATGAGCACGATGTTGCAATTGCGCCCGAAGCCGAACATGACACTGAAGGCAACTTCATCGTTGACGGCACGGCATCCATTCGCGACCTCAACCGGACGCACGAATGGTCCTTGCCCGATGAAGAGGCCGTGACCATCGCGGGCCTCGTCATCCATGAGGCCCAGATGATACCGATCCCAGGCCAGGTCTTCAGCTTTCATGGATTTCGTTTCGAAATCCTCGCCCGCGAACAAAACCGGATTACACGGCTGAAACTTCGGCCACTATGATGCGGACCGACGGTTCCAACGACACCTGTGTCCGACACGCGAAAACCCGTATGGCGCAGGTTCGAAAAGGGGAGTGAAGTTCGGAACAGTCGGCCGGATCAAACGGATCGAATTGCGAGAACGGCATTGAGGCCGCCAAACGCGAAGGCGTTATTGAGAGCGACATCAACGTCGCCCTCCCGACTCTCGTTAGGCACGACATCAAGATCGCAATCGGGATCAGGTTCGACAAGTCCGACCGTCGGGGCAATCATCCCGTCCCTGACCGCCGCAATGCAGGCAAGCAATTCAACCGCACCCGTTCCACCGATCAGGTGACCGTGCATCGATTTCGTCGACGAGACCATGACGTTTTCGGCATGAGTTCCAAGCACTTGCCGTATAGCCTTGCATTCAGTCTTGTCATTGGCCCTGGTTGCCGTACCGTGGGCATTGATATAGCCGACATCTTCGGGCCTCGCGCCCGCATCTTCGAGTGCGCCGGACATTGCCCGCGCGGCACCTTCCGCATCCGGAAGCACGATGTCTGATGCATCGGAAGTCATCGCGAATCCCACGACTTCGGCCAGAATGTCGGCACCCCTGGCGGACGCGTGTTCAAATTCCTCGAAAACGAACACGCCTGCCCCTTCCCCGAGAACCATGCCGTTTCTCGTCTTGCAAAACGGCCGGCAACCGTCCCTGGACATGATCCTGAGACCTTCCCAGCCCTTGACGCCGCCAAAACACAGCATCGTCTCGGAACCGCCCGTCACCACGATCGTGGATAATCCCGCACGAATCATCTGAAATGCCTGCCCCATCGCGTGGTTGGACGACGCGCAAGCCGACGACACGGCAAAACCCGGACCCTTGAGGTTCCATTTCATGGAAACATGGGAGGCCGCCGCGTTGCCCATCGAGCGCGGAATGACGAAAGGATGAACCCTGTTCTTGCCGATGGCGTAGACACTGTGAAAGCTCTCGTCCAGGCTGTGAATTCCTCCGCAGCCCGAGCCAAGAACAACCCCGGCGCGCGCTGCCAACTCACCCTCGACGACAAGCCCCGACTGGGTGACGGCTTCGTCCGCCGCGATCAACGCAAATTGGGTAAATCGATCGTAAAGGGCCAGCTGTTGCCTGGAAAACTCCCGCTCAGGCTCAAGGTCCTTGATCTGGCCGGCAATCCTGATCGACAGGCGCTCCGCTCGTTCAATGTCAAGTTCCGTTATCCCGCAGTCGCCATCGGCCATGGACTTGAGCGTTTCAGGAACGGTACGACCCAGGCAATTGATCGTTCCCTGGCCGGTGATGGCCACGCGATGCATGGGGATTTACCCGTTACCTTCAAACAACAGGTCTTCAACCGCCGTCACAATTGATCCGATCGAGGCGAAATCAAACAATCCGGAATCGGGATTGTTGGCGTCAAACGGGAGTTCAATGTTGAAGCTCTCCTCGATCGCGTACACCAACTCGATGACACCGAGAGAATCTATGCTGAGATCGGCAAGCATCGAATCCGCGTTCAGTTCAGACGGATCCAGCATGGCAAGTTCGGCCACGATCGAAATGATCCGGTCCAGGATCGAATTGGCAGATCTCGTCATTGTCCGGTTCCCGACGGCTCCGTCAGTCGTTGCTGTCGTTGCCACCTGCTGAAGCAAGGCGTTCCAGATTCCTGACCCTTTTAGCCAATCGAGGCAACCTGCGCAAAGCCTTGTAAGCGTCAATGTTGAGATTCATCTTCATCGCCGGGTTCCCCATCATGATGCGCCCGGACGGCACATGACTGATCACCGCCGACATCCCTCCTACCATCACGTCCGAGCCCACATTGACATGGTCACCAACACCGACATGGCCGCCCAGAAACACGCGGTCACCCAATCTGACGCTGCCTCCCATGGCGACAAGTCCGCAGATCAGGCAGTTTCTCCCGATCTGAACGTTGTGCGCGATGTGAACCAAGTTGTCGATCTTGGTGCCATCGCCGATGACAGTCCGGGAAATCGTGGCGCGGTCAATCGTGCAGTTCGCCCCGATTTCGACATCGTCACCTATGACAATTCCGCCGAGCGAATTGATTTTCACGATGGGTACGTCGGGGTCCGGTGGAACGACATGCCCGGTCGCCTTGGCATTCCGGATCGAGTCCGGCGACGGAGTCACGTAGGAAAATCCGTCGGCGCCGATGACGGTGTTGGACTGGCAAACGAAATTTGAGCCGGTCCGAACCCCGGGACCGATGCGGACCCCGGAACGAATACATGCACCCGGTCCGATACGCGTATCCGGACCAAGTGTGCAGTGGCCGGAAAAAACTGAATTTTCCCCGATCTCGACGTCGGCTTCAATTTGCGTGAATGGTCCGATGGACACATTGTTCCCGACCCTGGCCGTTGGATCGACAACTGCGGTCGGGTGAATTCCCGGCTCCACCTGCCGAGGCGGAAGGAAAACATGTGTAAGTCTTGCGAAATCCAGTTGCGGCTCGCGCACGAATATCGCCGCTTCCAGTCCAAGATCCTGCCAGTTGGTTCCAGGACAGAGAATCGCGGCACGGGCGCTTCCCTGACCCAGTGCCTCCACGAATTGCGGGTACAGTGCGATGGCAAGATCGCCGGGACCGGCTTCAGAGGGCTCACGTACAGCGAAGACCCGTATCGACGTGTCTCCGGTGGCATCGGATCCAAGCGACGAGGCGATTTCCGCGATAGTAAATCCTGTCACAGTTGCTCCCTGACGTGACTGCCCGACGGCTATCGGATGAACTCCGGATTGCGAATCAGGCCCGGGCGGGCCAGTTCGGGGCCTCCACCCGAGACCGCATTCCCGATTGCCTGCAATGCCGAACCACCATCGGGCGGAGACAGGCGGCGGTGCTCAGGGGCGAATTGTCCCGTTCCCTTCCACAAGGTACTTGAAGCTGGTCAATTGTTCTGCACCCACAGGGCCACGAGCATGCAGTTTTCCTGTGGCAATGCCGATTTCCGCCCCCAGTCCGAACTCGCCACCGTCGGCAAACTGGGTAGACGCGTTCTTCATCAGTATCGCACTGTCGAGCCGGGAAAAGAACGTCTCTGCTGCATGATCATCTTCGGTCACGATACAATCCGTATGTCCAGACCCGTGGCGACGTATGTGCTCGATCGCCCCATCGACGCCATCGACGACGCGGGCAGCAATCACCATGTCAAGGAACTCGCACCCCCAATCGTCATCGGAAGCAGGTATGACTTCGGGGAACGCTTCGGACAGCGTTTCGTCGCCGCGCACTTCAACTCCCGCATCCTGGAGTTCCCGGACAAACGGCGCACCTGCGGCCTCGAAATACTCCCTGTCGATGAGCAGGCATTCCGCGGCCCCGCAGATGCCCGTTCGACGGGTTTTTGAATTCAGTACCACCCTCATGGTTTTTTCGGGATCTGCCGATCGGTCGACGTATACGTGGCAAATCCCTTCGAGATGGGCAAAGACCGGCACGCGCGCCTCTTCCTGAACCCGCGCAACCAGTCCCTTGCCGCCCCGCGGGACGATGACGTCGATACTCTCGCTCATCGCGAGCATTGCACCGACCGCCGCCCTGTCGCGCGTCGTTACAAGCTGGATTGCGGAACCGGGCAAACCTGCGGCCTGCAGTCCTTCGGCCATACATTCACGGATGACCTTGGCCGAATGGATGCACTCCGAGCCGCAGCGCAGAATGACGGCATTCCCTGACTTCAGGCACAATGCGCCGGCATCGGCCGTCACGTTCGGGCGGCTTTCGTAGATCACTCCGATAACCCCGAGAGGCGTCCGGACTCGACGGATCTTCAGGCCGGACGGAACAGACCATTCAGCCATGACCTCGCCCACCGGGTCCGGGAGCCCGGCTATCCGGCGCGTGCTGTCGGCCATGTCTTGGATTCGGCCTTCGTCAAGGGCCAGCCGATCGATCATGGCGTGTGACAGGGATTTGCTGCGACCATATTCGAGGTCACGCACGTTGGCGGAAATGATCTGATCGGTGTTTCGAAGCATGCAGTCGGCGGCGGCATCCAGGGCTTCCGTCTTGGCGGCGGAGTTCGCATTGGCAAGTTCACGCGCGGCCGTCCTTGCGTCTTCACCCAGTGCAGCCATGATCCGCTGGACGTCCAAATGGGTGTCAGGCATTGATCGTCTCCCGTTAACGGCAAGCCCTGCGGCCTGCCCTGGTTCAATCCACAGGTTGCATCGAGCTGGTATCCCTATCGGGCCCGTACCAGAAACCAGTCCGAGGGCAACCGGTTTCGAGTCATAACACGAGATCATCCCGGTGGACGAGGGCAGCGCGCGCGGGATATCCGAGTGCCGATTCAATCTCGTGGCTCCTGAGGCCAACAATCTGTTGCGCATCCCGGCTCGAATAACTTGCCAGGCCGCGAGCAATGTCATGACCTTCCGCATTCCTGACGGCGACGGCGTCGCCCCTTCCGAACTTGCCGGTTACCTCGACGACCCCCGCAGGCAGAAGGGAATTGCCGCCACGCAACGCCCGTTCGGCGCCAGTGTCAATGTGCAGCCACCCCTTGGGTTTCATGGCGGCAATCCATTGTTTTCGGGCAGTTTTCGGGTCGTCCATCGAGAGGAACCAGGTACAATTCGCTCCTTTCCTCAAGGCAGTGATTGGCCGGTTGACGTTTCCGGCCGTGATCACCATGGCGCAACCGGCCCTCATCGCAGTTACGGCCGCCATCAACTTGGTCTTCATGCCGCCACGCGATGCAAGACTTCCCGCGTCACCTGCCATGGATTCGATTTCAGGGGTGATTTCGCGAACTACATCGATTCGCCGGGCATCGGGTCGTACCCTCGGATCGTTGGTGTACAGGCCGTCAACATCGGAAAGGAGAATCAGAACGTCCGCACCGGCCATCGATGCAACCTGAGCCGAGAGTCGGTCATTGTCTCCGAAGCGGATTTCGTCCGTGGCAATCGTATCGTTTTCATTAACGATGGGCACCACCCGATACCCGAGCAACGCGTTGATTGTCGCGCGGGAATTCAGAAACCGTCGACGATTGTCGCTGTCGTCAAGGGTCAGCAGGACCTGGGCTGCAACGATGTCATGCGGCGCCAGTACCTCTTCGTAAGCCCGGGCGAGTCTGATCTGCCCCACAGCAGCAGCGGCTTGGCTTTGTTCCAGCGCCAATGGTTTGTCCTGCGGGAAGCCCAGGACCGATCGGCCGAGCGCGATGGAACCGGATGAAACCAGAATGACTTCCCGGCCCCCGGCCAACTCGAAGGCCACATCGGCCGCGAGACCCTCGAGCCAGTCGAATCGGAGTTTTCCGTTTTCCGAATTGACCAGCAGGTTCGAACCGATTTTTACAACGATCCGCCTGGTGGATTCCGGCATGCTCACGGGTGCCATGTCCCCCCGTCTTCTTCCGACCGGTCCGGAATGCGGTTCATGATCGAACGGAGAACTCCCCGCACGCCCACGCGCGATACTCCGGAAACAGGTATGACCGGATTGTCGGTTTCGTGAACAAGGGCGTCAAGCCCGGCATCGATTTCGCCCTGTTCGAGCGCATCGACCTTGTTCAACGCAACCACGCACGGCTTTTTCTCCAGTCCGCAGCCGTAACACGTGATTTCATGCAGTACCGTCCGGTAGTCCCGGACGACGTCGTCAGACGTTCCGTCAACGAGGTGCAAGAGTACCGAACAACGCTCAAGATGACGCAGGAATCGGTCTCCGATTCCCTTTCCGTGATGGGCGCCTTCAATGAGACCGGGAATGTCGGCCATGACGAATTCACGACCATCAAGGTCGATCATGCCCAGAACCGGGTGGGTTGTGGTGAACGGGTAATCGGCAACTCGTGGACGGGCGTTTGAAACAGCGGCCAGAAATGTCGACTTTCCGGCATTCGGCAAACCAACGAGGCCGGCATCCGCGATCACTTTCAACCGAAGCCAGATCGTACGCTCGACCCCCCCTTGCCCGGGGTTGGCACGGCGTGGCGCCTGATTCCGGGGCGACTTGAAATGAAGATTGCCGAAACCGCCGTTGCCTCCGGCAGCGACGCGCAAACGGTCTCCCCGGCGCTTGAGATCGGCAAGAACGGTTTCCCCGTCCTCTTCCAGCACCTCCGTCCCTTTCGGCACCTTGAGGACCATCGATTGCCCGTTCTTGCCTGACCGGGCGCGGCCTGCACCAGGCCTCCCGTCACCGGCATGGAAGTGCCTGCGATAACGAAAATCGATCAGTGTATTGAGGTCGGGATCGACTTCGATCCAGACGTCGCCGCCACGGCCACCGTTCCCTCCATCAGGGCCTCCGTACTCGACATGCGCCTCACGCCGGAAACTGACGCAACCGTTTCCGCCGGCTCCGGAACGCACTTGAATCCTGGCCAGATCAAGGAATTTCACGTGTTTCGAGCCCCACGACGTTCACAACCGGGCGGAGCAGGATTTAACCGCGACGCTCAGGGCGAAGACGCAGAACATTGTTTCCGCCAGATTCCGGAAGCCGCCGATCGGCTGACCTTGCGAGAACCGCACCCCGACCGGTTGCTGTGCCCGGCACAAGCATGGTCTGGCGAAAATTCGATTGCGTTTCCCCCAACAGGGAGATTACCGCGCAGAATCACCCGTGACAGGGAGGACCGAAATGAACGTTCGCCCCTTCAAACCCTTGCGGAAGTGTACGTGCCCGTCGATCGTCGCGAAAATCGTGTGATCCTTGCCAATTCCGACGCCCTGTCCGGGCCACCAACGGGTTCCTCGTTGACGCACGATGATGTTTCCGGGAGCGACGGATTCACCACCGAACTTTTTGACACCCAGGCGGCGACCAGCGGAATCGCGTCCGTTTCGAGATGACCCTCCGGCTTTTTTGTGTGCCATTTCCTGCTCCCCTACTCGTCCGAGGCTTCTTTTCCGTCATCCGGCAAACTGATTTCATTGATCCGGACGATCGTTACGTATTGCCGATGGCCCTTCTTGCGTCGCGACGACGCCTTTCGTCGCCGGTGAACGAAGTTGATGACCTTCTTGTCGCGGGTTTGCTCGAGGATCTCGCCTCGAACGACCGCCCCGGAAACGGTTGGCGCACCAATGCGGACATCGTCGCCACCGACGACAAGGATTTCATCGAATTCGACAGATTCGCCGACGTCTCCTGCAAGTTTTTCGGTTTTCAATACATCTCCGGCGGCAACACGATACTGCTTGCCGCCCGTCTTGAGCACAGCGTACATGGCTGTTCCTTCGGTTTCCACGCCCTGTGGCCCCGGCTGGTTCATCCGGAGTTTTGCGAGCAATTCCCGCGCCTCGGGCAGTGCGCTCCCACAACGAGGATCGATTGGACTGGAGATTGCCCCCAATCCCGACAGGTTGCGGGGTATCGTTGAGTTCGAGGGGCAAGTCAAGGGGAAGTTCCTCGTGAGGATTTCCATACACGGGGCCGCAGGGCGGTCGCTGGTTCGGCAGGTTTTCGATGGAACCGAGGCGAACGAGCGGACGTCGGCCCGGAATTGTTCACGCGCATCGTTCCGGTACCGGAAACGGGCAACTCATGGACATCAAGGCTTGGATCACGAGCCGTGATCGTTAAAACACTGCCTGCGAATCATGATTCAGACAGATAAATGGCCTTCATCAACCCTGAACAAATTCCCGAACTGTATCGGACAGCACTCGAATACCAGTCCGCGGGGAGGCCAGCAGACGCGCTGGCAATTTATGACTCCATCCTCAAGTCGCGGAACGACGTTCCCGAAGTTCACTACCAGGTCGGAAGAATCTTTCTGAACAACACCGAGTTTCGGAAGGCTGTCACGCACCTGCAGGCGGCCCAGGTTCTGGCTCCCGGCGAACAGGAAGTCTGGAACTCTTATGTTGCCTCCCTGATCTGCCTCGACGACAGGAAAGAAACCGCCGACGCCTTGCGCGCCCTCAAGTCATCAGGACTTCCGACAAGACTCATTGACGCGTACGGGTCTCGCCTGCTCGGCAGGCGGATCAAGTCCTCGGTTCCGATCGGCAATTCTGACAGGGGTGAAGTCGACAGGCTCCTCCGCCTCACGAGAGCAGGTCGTCACGAGGAAGCAGAAACCATTGCATCCAGACTCGGGGACATGCACCCGGACGTCGCCCTTTTTCCCAATCTGCTCGGGATCATTTTCAAGCTGAAGGGCCAAACAGACAGGGCGCGCCGGTTTTTCGAACGTGCTCTCGAAATCAATGGCGGCTACGCGGAGGCCCACAACAACATGGGGCAGCTTCTTCTCGAATCCGGCGAAGATGAACGGGCGCGGCAACACCTGATTCACGCGCTGGTTCTCACGCCAGGGTCGCCAAGCGTCCTGACCAACCTGGGGCGCCTGGTCCGCAACAAAAATCAATCATCGAGGGAACCCGAGAGGTTCTTCAACCGCGCCATCAAGGTCGACCCGGGATACGCGGAAGCTTACCTGGAGCTTGGCCGCGAGAACCTTGACGCCGGCGATCCAAGGCAGGCACGAATCAATCTGCGGAAGGCGCATCGGTTGGGATGGCAATCCGCGGACCTGTTTCTGGCGCTTTCGCGCGCCGAAGAAAACTCCGGGGATATTCCCGAGGCGATCAAATGGTGCGACCAGGCAATCGCGCAGGCGCCAAACCAGGCAGCTGCGCTCAGCAGGAAGGCCGTGCTTTGCCAGCAGATCGGGGACTTCGGGACTGCTGAGCCATTGTTTCGGAAGGCGATCGAACTGGAGCCGAACAACGGCGAGCACTACCGCCTGCTGTCCGCGAGCTACAGGTTTTCCATTGATGACGAACTCGTCGACCAAATGAAATCCGCCTTTGCGAACACCTCAATCGATCACAAGGATCGAATGGGACTCGGATTCGCCCTGACCAAGGCAATGGAAGACAGCGGTGAAACCGGAGCGGTTTTCGAATACCTCGGCGAGGCAAATCGGCTCATGCGGGAACTGCATCCTTACGATGTCGGGACCAGGGTGAAGGAGATCCGTCAGGTCACGGAGTTTTTCGCCGAATTCGATCCGCGGCGGGGGCCGGGCACGGGGTTTTCCGAATTCGCCCCGATCTTCGTTACCGGCCTGCCGAGATCGGGAACAACTCTCGTCGAACAGATTCTCTCGAGTCACAGCACGATCCGAGGGGTTGGCGAACTCGGGTACTTCAGCCAGGAAGCGGCCAAGCTTTCGATCTTCTCGAAATCCCATTCATCCTTTGCCCAGCTCAAGGACAGGGATCTCAGGAAGCTTGGAAAGTCATACCAGGCAAGGGTCCAGTCGGAGTTTCCGGGAGTCGTTCGGGTCGTGGACAAATCGATTCAGACGTTTCTCTTTTTGGGGCTTGCCAGGCTGACGCTTCCCAAATCAAGGATCATCCTGATCGAGCGAGACCCGAGGGACAACCTGTTCTCAATGTACAAGAACAGGTTTCCGGAGGGGACACACCTCTACAGTTACACTTTCAATGACCTCGCCATGTACTTCAATCTTTATCGCGAGATCGTTGATTTCTGGCGCGAAACCACGCCGGATAGCTTTTTCGAGATCACTTACGAGGACCTGATTACCGAGCCGGAGGCGGGGACCAGGGCCTTGCTGGAGGCCTGTGACCTTGAATGGGAGGACGCGTGCCTGCAGTTCTACCGGAATCGGCGCATGGTCAAGACTCTCAGTCTCTATCAGGTCCGGCAACCGATCTACACTTCGTCAATGGATGCGTGGAAGAAATACGAAGAGGAACTCAAGCCTCTCTTCGATCAGCTGGACCTGGATTGACACGCTTCGCTCCCGAACGACAAGGAATTTGTCCAAGAAGGATTCACGGACCACGAGCAGCGTGTTCGAGGGGCTTCACGTGCCGGACCCACAGCCAAGTTCGGTGAATCGACGACCTCAACGGCATCTTCGGGGATCGGGACGCCCCGCGGGCCGGCAACGCCGGCGTCCCCGCAAGCGACTCTACATGCGCGCCGAAATCCACTCATGCCGGGAATCCCGGATTCAGGTGAACAGACCCGACTGCAAAACGATCTGCTTCCAGATGGCGGTTTCGTCGAAGAGTGTCCATTCGCGGCGAAGGGTTGGTCGAGAGGTACCGAGGCTGCCGAACTCGGCATGCGATATCCCCAAGACATAGACTTCCGCTCCGGTCGGAGCGCCAAACGCGCCATTTCCTTCGTGGAAACCGTTCAGCGACCACCGAATTGCGGCACGGGGAGCCATGAATGGGTCGTTACGACCGATCTGATGATGGATCTCGAACTTCGCTGACGGGAAGCTGGCGCGTAGGCCCATCCAGAAACGGTCAATCGCGTCCCAACCGTTTACCGAAACACCACCAGGGTATTCCGCCTGAACCGCGCGGTCGTATTCGGCCGGGATCGCCGCCATGTCAGCGCCCATGATACGGGTGAGGATCTCGGCATAGCGCGCACCCCATTCATTATCGTTGCCGCGGCCGGTGTAGGGACCCTCCCGATCGGTTGCCGGCGTCAGGGGTTGCACGCAAGCCTCCGCTCCGCCTTCGCGGACAATCATCTCATGAGCGTAGTCCTTCGGGGTCCAGCCGAGCTGCCTGACAATCGCCCCCTGATCCCTGATCAGCCATTCGTCGTTGATCTGGTTCCCGATCGCATGGCAATCAGCAATGATGCGATACCTGAGCCTGGTTCCGGTCACCTTTCCGTAGATGCCGTCCGCCGCATGGGTCGCCGTCGAGAGAATACGGTGCGAACTAAGCATGCTGGTCTCGGGCGTGCCCGACCAGATGACGTCTTCGCCGAGAAGCTGGCGATCCGGAAACTCCGCCAATGTCGCCATGGTACTCGCGATGACTTGGTTGTTGCCGACGACAACCGACGCCGGGGAGCGAACGATGATATCCGGGGCATAGTAATCCTTGAGTGTCGCTATGCGACGGTCTTCCCAGATCTCTTTGGTAATTCCGATGATATAGTCGGGAAAATCGGAAAATTTCGGATCAAACCCTTTCATCCTGCCCATCGCTCCGGCACGCGGGCCGATCCCCGCACGATGAGCGGCCCCTCGATTTCCAGTCGTTTGCTTTCTGACTCCCGATGCGAAATCTGTCTGAGCAGTATATCGACCGTTTCCGACACCATGCGATTGGCAGGCTGTCTGACCGTGGTCAGGTCATAGGTCGGCCACCCGGATAGCGGCACATCGTCGTAGCCGACGACCGAGACATTCGCCGGGACGGTGAGACCGATCTGGAATCTGAGCACATCCATGACCGCAAAGGCCATGTGATCATTGGCCACGAATACGGCTTCGGGCCGGTCGGGCCGGTCGAACATACGCTGCGCCGCCCCGGCGGCACCGTCCAACGTGAATTGACCGACTTCCCGGGCATATAAGGAAACACCTGCCTCTGTGAGCCGGTTGACGAATCCGGCTTCACGGTCGCGTTGCGTTGAAGCGCCTTCCCAACCGGCGATGTAACCGATGCGGCGATGCCCGCCAGCGAGCAGAAAATCCGCAACCTTCCGCCCGCCTGCGACGTTGGCCGAAGTCACGGCGGTCACATCGCCAACATCCTGGCTCCGGTTGAAAAGAACGACCGGAACACCAACATCCCTGCAACGTTCTGCGACGTCAGACGATAATGCGACCGATGCAAGAATGAGCCCCTCGACCTGGTAGGCAAGGATTTCCTCAACCACGCTGTCGATGTTCCCGGCCGCCTGGGAAGCCATGAAAACAAGGACATGGTAGCCCTTTTCCTGCAGCGCGACCGAGAGCTTTTCCAGCGCCTCGGGATAGAACTGATTGTCGAGGTATGCCACCACGAGGCCGACAATCCGGCTGCGTCCGGAAACCACGGCCCGTGCGAGTGAATTGGGCTTATAGCCCAGTTTCGCGGCCGCCATTCTGACTTTCTCCGCCGTTACTGACGACGCCGATGCACCAGGGGTAAAGGTGCGGCTGACCGCCGAGCGGCTGACGCCTGCAAGTACCGCGACATCGGCGGAGGTAACCCTGGTCGCCTTCATGCCTGCCCACCCTTGAGTGAAATCGGGCCGAGGTTTCGCGCCTTGTTGAACTCGCCAAGGCGGGCAATGACATCGACGCCAAGCTGGCGATAGGCGTCCAGCAAGTCCACCATTACCCAATTCTCACGGATCTTGCCGTCTTCGATGCGCCAGAAGTCGAGCGAGCGCATCGTTATTTCCCTGCCTTGCGGCGCAATCCCCATCCAGCCGTCACCGGTGACGGTCTGGATCATGTTTGGCCAACCGGTCACGGCACAAAGATTGTTGTCGCAAAAGAAATGGTAAGTGACCTCGCTGACTTTTGAGCCACGGTCAGGCATGGCATTCAGGAACGGGATCTGGTGCCAGTTTCGGAAGCCCTCGATCCCGCGCCCGGTGCCAATCCCGGCCGGCCCGTACCAGTTCATCCGTTGGCTCCAGAATCGCGGCATCTCCATCGTCTCCGGTCCGCCCCGGGAAGGATGCAATTTCATGTATTTCAGCATCTCGATGACATGTTGCCGATTTCGCTGGCTGAGTTCCACGTCTCGGGGCGAGCGGATCAGACCGTCGCCCGACGACGGGCCGGGGATGCAGAATTCGCGCCCAAGCGATGGTGCCATTGGCCATGCATTCGCCTGCATCATGACCTCGGGGATATCCCAGAGTGCCTGATATTCGACAACCTTGCCGCCCTTGATCCGGTAGAACTCGTGAAACCGCATGTGTGTCAGATGGCCCGTGGGCGGAATGTCCAGGAATGGCGAAATGAAAGTGCCCATGAAGTGGCCGCCGCAGCCGACCCAGTCGGCACCATG
Source organism: Paracoccaceae bacterium (assembly GCA_026707935.1). Classification (GTDB taxonomy): domain Bacteria; phylum Pseudomonadota; class Alphaproteobacteria; order Rhodobacterales; family Rhodobacteraceae; genus JAPPHA01. The sequence continues at coordinate 11,739 of JAPOVX010000116.1, read as the reverse complement.
CTCGTCGTCGCCAGCCATGACGATCCAGTCCCGGCGCTCGACATCGGGCCAGGCAGCTTTCAGCAAGGCGAGCGCATGATCGTGGAAGGCATCCGGCCCGACCATGTCGCCGAAAGGGTGGGCAAGGTGGAAAATCGCATCTGGCAGGGCGAGATCGCTCAGCGCGCGGCGTAGCGCTGCCTCGTCCCAGTTGTATTGGGCCGCCCGAAGCGAATCGATCGCCATCCGATTCTGGGTGTGAACGTCAGTCATCCCTTGACTGCCCCCGTGATCAGGCCACTCACGATCTGGCGCTGAAAGAAGAGGACAAGCATGAAAAGCGGTGCGGTGGCCGAAACCACGGCAGCGACGGCGAACATCACATTGCCTTCAACCTGGGTTGTGCCGAGGAAACTCGCGATCTTCGGAATCATCGTCTCGTTTTGCTCACTCAAAAGCATCGATGTCACGGCAAAGTCGTTGTAGGCGAGGAGAAAGCTGAATAGACCGGTGGTGATGACGCCCGGCCACATGACCGGAATAATGACATAGCGGAAGGCCTGAAAGCGCGTACAACCATCCACCATCGCGCTTTCGTCCATGTCCCGCGGGATATTCAGAAAGAACGAGTGCAGCATCCAAAGCGTGAAAGGCTGGTTGATCGCCACCAGCACGATGATGGTCGTTGGCAGTATGCCCCAGATGTTCCATTCGAAGAAAGGCAAGAGATAGCCCGAAACCAGGGTCATGTGCGGCATGGCCCGGAAGACCAGTGCCGCCATCAGGATCCAGAAGGCGTAGTACCTTCCCGACCTGGCAAGCGCGAAGCCCCCGAGCGTTCCGATCGTGAGCGAAATCACGACGGTAAAAAACACCACGATACAGGTGTTCAGGGCCGCGCGGTAGAAATCTTCCTGAAACCAGGCACCGTAGTAACCCGCGCCCGTGAAAGCGCTGCCGGTCTCCCTGATGGTGTGGACACCATACAGTGCGTTGCGCCAGTCGGCCCGGGAAAAGAAATCCCCCTGAACCTTGAAGCTGCCCCAAAGCGTCCAGATGAAGGGGAACGCCGCAATCAGAAGCCAGACCGCAACAAGTGCGGTCGAGAAAACCACCAGCGGGGTGATACGGGATTGTGCCCTTGTCGCCATGTCCCGCCCTCTAGTGCGATCGCCGCCTGAAATCGCGCCAGGTGCGGATCAGGACCGGGGTCACCAGGACAGCCACCCCCAGAATGGTCAGCATCGAGGTCGCGCCGGCAGAACTGTATAGCGGATTGGCGCTTTCGCGCAGGTCCTTGAAGATGATCCAGCTGAGCGACTGGGCATGGGCTTCGGCCGAAAACCCGACGATCGGCTCGAAGACGCGGAAATTGTCCATCAAGAGGATGAGCGTCACGAAGATAACGATCGGCATCAGGTGCGGAACGACAACATTCATCATCCGCTGCCACTTGGTTGCGCCGTCGATCATCGCGGCCTCGATGGTTTCGCGCGGCACGGTCTGGAGCCCGGCATAAAAGACAATGAAGCTGAACGGCAGGATGTGCCATATGCCGTAGACGATCAGCATGGTCCACGTCAGCACGGGCGAGGCCTTGAGACTCAGCGCACTGTCGTCATAGATCAGCTGCAGCGTCGCACCGATGATCCCGTCACCGTCGACCATCCAGAAGAGGATCAGGGAACCTACAAGCGGTGTCACCATCATCGGCAAGAGCGAGACGAATATCGTCGGCCCCTTGAGCAGCTTCGGCAGGTTGTTGATACCGACCGCGATTGCAAGTCCCAGGACCAGAACGAAAGGTGTGACCACGAATGTGTAGGTCAGGGTGAAAGTCAGCGCCTTGTAAAAGGGCAAGTTCAGGATCTGCGAAAAAAAGGAACCAATTGTCCCGGCAGTGTCCCAAGCCTTTCTGATTTCCTCCAATGCGAGATGGGACCGGTTGGTATACGTGCCAATACCGTTGAACCGGCCGAGGGGCCGTTCCCTGCGCAATTCCTCCGTCGCGCCGGTATCGACCGAAGTCGTCTCGGTACACCCGAACGGACCGCAACTTTCCGAGACGACGATCACCTGTTCATGTTCGATGTGCAGGGATTGAATGAAGACCGAGACGATCGGTAGCGCGATGAAGAGAATCATCGCGGTCAACGTCGGCAAAATGAACCAAAAAAATGTCCGGTGCGGCATTCGTCAGGTCTCGGGTCGCGGACCGGCATGACGGGGCGCCGGAAGGCGCCCCGTATCTTCGATCAATTCAGGAAGCCAGCTTCCCTGGCGGCGGTCACGTATGCCGCCTCGACATCGGCGATCGCCTGTTCGGCGCTTTCGGACCCCTTCAGGAAGTCCACCAGCTCCGCACCGAGAGCATTGTGCATGAGACCGATGTAGGGGATCATCGGGTAGGACTTTGCACCGCCTGTCGCCGTCGCCGCGACGCCCGCGGCTGCCGGTCCCGGCTTGAATCCTTCGATCAGCCAGACTGCATCGTCGTTGTGCTCTGCGACCATCTCAGGCGTCATCGCGCTGACAAGCGCGGCAAATGTCGCCTCGGCCTCCGCATCGCCTACATTGGTCGAAATGGTGATCCCGTCCCACCAGAGCGTCGCTGCAGGGATGGAGCCACCTGCAACGGTCGGTGCGCTGGACAGAACCGTATTCGAGGTTACTTCTTCGCTTGAGCCTTCATTGTCGAGGATCACTCCACCGCGCGACCCCCACATGATGCCAAGCGCCGCCTGACCGGCTTCCCAGAGACCTTGGGTTTCGTTCGAGGCCTGGGTCAGGTGGTCTGGATGTGCGTATTCAGCCAGCGATTTCATGACATTGAGAGCCGCAATTGCCTTGTCGTTGTTGATCGCGGGTTCAGCCGAACCGGGCTGGAAGAATTCACCACCATGCGCAAGGTAGATCTTGTTGAAGACTTCGCCAACGTTCCATCCGACTTTCAGGTTCATGACCAGCGGATGTTCCATGATCCCTGCGGCGCGGATCTTGTCGGCCGCTGCCAGAACTTCCTCGTAGGTGGCGGGAATACCGCTCACGCCCGCCTTTTCGAGGATGTCCGAGCGCGAGAAAAGGTGCTGGGAATTCGCCATGAAGGCCACTGCCATGACGTTGTCGTCGATTGTAATCAGTTGATGCGGCTCAAGATGCGCACCGTACTTTTCGATATAGTCGTTCAGCGGGCGCACGAGGCCGTCATTCATCAGCTGCGTCAGTGTCGAGTTTGCCACGATGACGGAGGTGTACTCGGCAGGATTCGGTGTCAGCGCCGCGTTCATGATTTCTCGGGCCTCGGTCGTGTGGTTGCGGACGAATTCCGCTGCCGCATCTCCACAATTCGCCTCGGCGGTTCCGGCGACAGCGTGGATCGCCGGAAAGTCGCTGGCCAGGATCCGTATCGACTGTCCTGACGGACCGCAGTCCGCAAAAGCAGCCGAGCCCATCAGCCCGGCAACAGCCCCGGCGATGGTAAGGTGTCTCACAAGCATATTGTCCTCCCTTTGTTGGATCCGGGTGTGCCATTCGATCGCACACCCGGGTAGTTGTCCCGGACCGGCTTCGCCCGGGATTCATGGGGCTAACGCCCCAATCCGCGCGCCCGTCCGGCAATCGAACGGGTGGCAATCGGTCATTCGGGCGATTCCCCCGGCAACGGAGCCAGTTTGCACACGTGTGCAAAACAGACATTATCAGCGGTGGCATGTCAGTGGCAAGAGCATTCAGGACGTAGGGCGTAGTGGACAGACCTAGGGCAATGTGCCAAATGAGGGCTGCGGAGAGGTGCCGGAGTGGTCGAACGGGGCGGTCTCGAAAACCGTTGTGGGCGCGAGCCCACCCAGGGTTCGAATCCCTGTCTCTCCGCCATCAGGTCGATCCGGATCCGGAAGCCGACCCCACGTCCACGATTGACGGCTGGCTTGATCGAACCAATCCGCCGAACTCGTCCTCGCGGTGGGCATCTCGTGTGAACATGCCATCAATGCCGCCCGCGGCTGAATGAACTACCGCGCAGGCGCCGCCCTCCAGGCGGGCACGCCACGGCCGCATCCAGAAAAACACGCAACGCAAAAAATCCATCGTCCGCGCCTTCCACGCGTCGGGCTGGAGAAATCGAGCGCCATGCAACCTGTCGGTCAGCCGGTAGCAGCCTTTCGCATGAGAATCCCGGTTGCGGGCAAAGGCAAGGCAGCGCTCGGACCAGCCGCGGACCTCCGACTTTGCGGCACATGAGGCGCCTGCGGTTTCCGCGGCAGGACGACGCTGCCACCACTGACGAGTGCGTCATCGCAGCGAGCAAACCAAGTCCCGCCGTTCCCGCTTATGGACCCTGAAGCGACCCAGTCGAGGCCTTTTTGGCATCCGCATGCCCGTTGTTGCACCGGCTCGATTCGAGGCACAGACTTTCTGAAACACGGGTCTCCGCTGTTCCGGATCGCAGCTGTTCGGATCAGCGTTCGATTTGTACGAACACCCGACTGCCATCCACCCTTACAGCATATGTCCCGAGGTCAACGCTAACCGGCGCAGAAAGTGCCTTGCCCGTGCAGATATCAAAGCGTCCACCATGCAGGGGACATTCGATCACGCAGTCCGTAACCAGACCATATTCGAGGCTCTCTGCTTCATGAGTGCACATCAGATCGGTGACAAAGAACCCCTTACTGGTTTTGTAGATGGCATAGGCATGCCCGCCGTATTCCCATGCGATCAGGTCATTGTCGTCAATGTCTTCCGTTCCACAGGCGTCAATCCACTGAGTCATTGGTCGGATCTTTCCTTTTGTTGACGGGCCATCGCACCGAGAGCGATGAGTTCGGTGTAGAAGCACGGCCCTGGTCAGTCGGAACGGGAGACGCAACAATCCTGCGAAAGGAACCCCGCATCGCAGAAGCGCTCCGTGATCCATCCATTCGGGATGGATCTTGGCCATGACTGCATTCTGAATAACCGCGCGGACATGCGGAGAGAAGGTTTCGTTCCGGAAAAAGTACATTCTCTCGTCTTTGCGCCCACAACGATGGCAGCCTGGTTGCGGCCCATCTATCCAGGCTTTGGGCCAGAGGTGATCGTGGTTTCTCCGCGCTTGAAGCGTAATCCTTCGGCTTGCCATCCCGGAACGCAGAATTGCAAAGGGTCGTTCATTTGCCCACCTCAGAATTCCCGCATGAGCAAGCTGTATTCGAACGGGTAGCGGCTGAGGACGATGGGGCCGCTATCGGTCACGAGAACCTGGTCCTCGAGTTTGACGCCCTCGATGCCGCCGACCTCACCGATGTAGCTTTCGACGCACATCACCATGCCCGCCTCCAGTTCACCGTCAAAGAACTCGGAATGGTCGGGAGAATGAAGAATCGCAGGCCATTCGTCCGCCATGCCGATGCCGTGCATCATGCAAGGGTAGAGTTGATCACCAAACCCCGCCGGCGGGATGTAACGGGAGCGGGCGATATCGGAAAATGCCGCGCCGGCTTTCACCAGCTGGGTATTCGCCATCACCTCATCATGAGCGATCGAGTAGAGCTTCTTCTGGTAGTCCGACGGGAGCCCCGGACCGCAGTGGTAGGCGCGGGAGATGTCGCCGCCATAGCTGAACGGGCCGACCATGCCGCAGTCGAAAACCACCAAATCGCCCGCGCGGATCATCCGGCTGGATGCCTCCTGCTGCCAGGGATTGGTACGCTCGCCCGAGGCCAGCAGCCGGTAGTCCAACCACTCGCCGCCGCCTTCGATCAAGGCCGACCACATGAGCGCCCAGAGCTCTTGTTCCGTCACCCCGTTGCGCAAGGAATCCCGCATCCGCGTCATGCCGTCCTCGGCCACGGCAATGGTCAGGTTCATTGCGAGGATTTCTTCCGGGCTCTTGATTTTTCGGGCCATGGCCAGGACGGGGGCTGCGTCCCCCACTTCGTGCCCCTTTGCCACCAGCGCCTGCCCGGAATGGAATCCGGAGCGTTCGATGCCGACCCGTTTTCTTCCCTGCCCGCAATGGATGCGGATCAGGTCTTCCATCTGCTCGGACCAGCGGGACGCCCATTCCTGGTGGCGAGAGCCCGCGAACATATAGGAGAGCGGCAGGACGTCGGCCCGGTTTTCGTCGATGGTTTCCAGCTGACTGCCGGACGTGTGTCCCGGCGCGTTGTCGAAATGGATCACAGGCCCTTCGGCGGGTATGAAGAGATAGCCTGCCTGGATGTGCATCTGGAACAGCGCGCAGTTGCGCACGCCGGTGGCGTAACGGATCGACAGCGGTTCGACCAGGATGATCGCGTCGAAACCCTGTTTGACGACCTGTTCGCGCAACCGGTCTTGCCGGTAGCGCCGCATGCGGGGCACATCGATCATGCCCTCCGTATCCACCGCCTGCATCGGCGGTGTAATCCTGGCTGCCTCTTCCAAGGTCAACGGTTGCGGTTTGGCCGGGAAGGCGCGGCTGTAATCCATCGCGTCGTTCATTGGTGTGCCGGATTCCACTTTTCAAGTGCCTCAAGGAACTTCTCTTTCTCGCCCGGGTGCATGCCGATGCTGGTTTCGGCGTAGGGGAAGTTTCCAGCCACGACCTCGCGGTGGAACTGCCCGAGCGCGGAAACGCGTTCTTCGCGAATTTGCTTGTGTAACGGACCCAGGTTGCCGAAGGCATGGGCGTGCCTGGGGGGCTTGTCCTCTTCGCCCGCCTCACCGCAGATATCGGCTACGAAAGAAAAGATTGCATCGCCCGCCATGCCGGAACCGAGGGAGAAAGTGACGACGGTGGTTTTTTCATTGACCGCCTCTAGCACCTCTTCGGCAACGCATTCCACCTCGACAGCGAAGACACCCGCATCCTCCATGCGCTTCAGTGTCTTCCAGACCCTGATCGCCTCGTCTGCCCTTCGGCCCCAACCGCGCAAGCCTCCGCAGTAGTGGCTGAAAGTGGGAATCAGACCGATATGGCTTTGCACCGGGATGCCATCGCGCGCCATCCGCTCCATGACTTCGTAGGAGCGGAGCGTGTAGTACATGTCCGCGCCCCTGCGCATCGCTTCATAGGCATGGGCGACGATTTCGTCGTCGGAACCGAATTGCGCCCATGTGGAGCCGACGCCGGTGAAGTGGGTTGGCGCGATCTGTCGCAGATCCTCGATCTGATCGGCGTCAACCACGAAAAGGTCGATCCCAGCTTCAACACAGGCGTGCAGTTCGTCGTTGTTGGCCGGATTGGCCATCGAGAGTTTGCGGCCCGACCCCTTGAGGGCACGCAGGTCGGCGACCGTGTAATTCCGCCGGGCCGGTTTGCGGCTGAAGTCGTAGACCCTCCTCATGTCACATTGTCCTTTGCGCGACCATGACTACCGGGCCGCCGGAGGTGACCATGTGCGGCGCTTGGCGGATGCTGGGAGCCTTGGTGGACAGGCCCAGGGTACGGCGTAGTACCACCAGGAAGACTTCACAGTTCGTGCGGATGAAGCCGGGGTCAGGCGCGGGCACCTGCACCTCTACGGCGCGGGCGAGGTCGGGCAGGGCATGGAAGGGCACCTGCGGGTAAAGGTGGTGCTCCACGTGGTTGTTCATGTTCATGTAGAGGAAATTGGCCAGCCAGTTGCCCTGGAACGAGCGCGTGCTTTCGAGGATCGAGGGCGAGTCTTCCTGCAACTCGACGTGCTGTAGAAGCGTAAACAGGAGCATTACCGGCGCGCCAAGGACACGCGGGATGACAAGAAACCAGAACGGCCACCAAATACCCGCGAAGAGGGCCGCGGCAATCACGGTGTAGATGGCCAGCATCATTCGTGCGTTCCGGGTCATTTTGGGGAATTCCTCTTCGGGTGTCACCATCCGCATCGTGTCGGTGTAGTGCTTGGTCGCAAGGTGAAGGAACACCTGGACGTGAAAACGCAAGAGCCCCAAGCCGGTGATTTCGGTCAGCCACCCCCCGATTCCCATCGGCGTGTCGAAGGGCATCTGGCTGTCCTTGCCCACATGCCATGTATGGGTGTGGTGGTTGGTATGCGTGTAGCGACGATGGAGTGGTTCTTCCATGTATAGCAGCGACGTGATCCAAAGGACCGCCTCGTTCAGCCAACGGCTGCGAAAAGCGGTACCGTGGGCGGTTTCGTGACTGAAGGCGTAGGAGGGCACCGTCAGAAACACGCCATGGACGAACATGGCGGGCCAAACCCAAAGGGTGCCCAAGCTGGCCCAGACCAGGGCACCGGTAAGAACGAGCGATAGTGTCCATTTCGCCAGGTGCCGCAACCCCGGTCGATCCGAGCGGGCGGCGATCTGCTTGAGGGTTTTCTTGTCGAGTCGAACACCGGACGAGGCGGCATTCGTAGGAACGTAACTGGGCATCGGCAGTCTTCAGCTCGCGTAGTCCGATCCTTCGTCATCCAGGATCGCTTTCAGTTCGGTCAGATGCCGTTCGGCTTGATCGGGATAATTATCGAGTTCCCGGGCGGCCTTTTCCGCGATCTCGTGGCTGAGCACACGGAGCGGCTTGCCGGTCTGAAGGGCGCGAACATAGGTCTCGGCCGCACGCTCGAAGTAGTAGAGCCTGTTGAACGTGTCGGCGACGCCGCTGCCGATCACCAATACACCGTGGTTGCCCATGATCATCACCTTCACCTTCGGGTCGAACAGCATCTTGGCGCAGCGCGCACCTTCTTCTTCGAAGGCGAGACCGCCAAAGCATTCATCCACCACGGTACGGCCGTAGAACGTCGCGGTATTCTGGTCGATCGGTAGCAGCGTGCTGTCCTTCAGGCAGGCGAGCACCGTGGCATGGATCGAATGAACATGCATCACGCAACGGGCGTGAGGCACCTGCCGGTGAATCGATCCGTGCAGGCCCCACGCGGTGGGATCGGGGGCCCCGGGCTGGTTCATCGTGGCGGGATTGTCGGAATCGAGAAGTAACAGGTCCGAGGCCTTGATCCGGCTAAAGTGCCGCTGATTGGGGTTCATCAGAAACCATTTGCCATCGTCGCTGACCGTCAGGCTGAAATGATTCGCTACCGCCTCGTGCATGTTAAGCCGAGCAGTCCAGCGGGAGGCCGCGGCAAGGTCGGTGCGCTCGGTCCAGTGAGTGAGGTTTTCGATTTGCGCTACCTGTCGCACACCTGCCTCCCGTGCCTGGCGACACTTTCTTTCAGGTATGATGGTGGCTGACAAACAATGATTTTTCGGTTAATCAATTAGAAAAATTAATACATGCGTAATGGACAAGGATGACGATCTCCCGACTCCCGCCTCTCACCTGGCTGCGCGCCTTCGAGGTCACGGCGCGGCACCTCAGCTTCACCCGCGCAGCGACCGAGTTGAACCTGACCCAGTCCGCCGTTTCACAGCATGTTCGACGCCTCGAGTCCTTTCTTGGCCGCGACCTGTTCATCCGTAAAACACGAACCCTGGAGTTGACCGAAGATGGTGCGAATTACCTTCCCGGCCTTCGAGAGGCCTTCGACCTGATAGCCAGCAGCACCAGGGCATTTACGGGGGGAGACCGGGGTCGAAACATGACCCTTCAATGCAACATGGCCTTTTCCGTGTTCTGGCTCGCGCCGCGCCTGGATCGGCTCTATTCGATGTATCCTTGGCTCGTGCTCAACATCGTGACCCCGATTTGGGACCCCGAGCGCCATGCGGCAAACGCGTCCGTCGAAATCCGATTTGGGAGGGGCGAAGAAATGTCCGAAGCGGCGGTCCGCCTTGCCGACGAACGGTTTTTTCCCGTTTGCGCGCCTGGCTATTGCAGTGAAGCCTTCGATCTGCAATCGGCTACCCTGTTCGACTGCGCCGGTATTACCGGCACCTGGGGGAACTGGTTCAAGACACAGGGCAAAGAGTTTACCCGGGACGGTGAAATAAACCTGACTTCGACCTTCGTGATCGCGATCACGGCGGCGCTGAGTGGCGCAGGCATCACGATGGCCCACGATTCGCTCGTCTTGAATCTGCTCGAGAAGGGTGACCTCGTCCGTCCGTTTGAGCACACCGCACCGTTGAGGGAGGGATACTTTCTTCTTCCGCCGGCAACCCATGCCCGGACCCCGGCCTCCGATGCGTTTCTGCACTGGATCGAGAAAGAGACGTCCGGTGATGACCTTTGATCGCGGGGCCTGCCTGTCCCGGCGTTATGCGCGTTCTTCACAATTGCTGAGATCTGAAGCCTCTCGATCGAGGAACAGATGACTCAGCCCGGTCTGACCGCACAACCGACCTGCATCAAGTGGACGATGGGTCCAATTGCTGTTCTGCCAAAGGACGCGCTGGAACGGTTTTTCGAAGAAACCGGTGGTTTCTTGATGGCAGAGTCGGCAAGTTTTGCCCTTGCGTGAGATTACGGCCTTGTATCAGCCCCAAAAATCGTCAAGAGAGCGTGCCGCGACACAGTCGGTCAGGGGCGACCACCGAGGGTCGTTCTTGAAGACGAAGTCGCCCCCGAACTGTCGGTGGATCGGCATTGCGTGTCTGACCTGCTGACCGGGTCGGCGAAACCAGAACAATCGACGACCGGTTCCTGGACGCCAACGACATGGATCGCTGACAGAAGTACCAAAAGGCAAAATCCGATCACATTTGGGAGAGAATCGCATGCCTGCCAGGATCAACCTGCTCAAACGCATGCTACGCGAGGGAAAACCGAGCGTCGGACTGTTTCATAGCCTCGGTTCTCCACTTGCGGCTGAGCTCCTGGGCCACGCCGGCTTCGACTGGATCGTCGTGGACAGCGAACATTCAACAAACGACGTACTTTCCGTTCGCGATCAACTGGTCGCGCTCGACGCGACGGGTGTTCCCGCGGTCGTGAGGGTGGTGGAAGGACAAAACCACGTCATCAAGCAATTCATGGACGCCGGTGCGCAAACACTCATGGTGCCTATGGTAGAATCTTCAGAGTACGCTTCAGCAATGGTCCGCGCCATGCGTTATCCGCCAGACGGAATTCGAGGTGTTGCGTCGGGAACCCGTGCAGGCCAGTTCGGGCTGAATGCGGACTACCTGTCGACGGCCAACCAAGAGGCCTGCCTGATCATCCAGATCGAAAGCCAAATCGCCCTGGATAACCTGGATGCGTTGCTTGAAGTCAACGGAGTCGACTGCCTTTTCGTTGGTCCTTCCGACCTCTCGGCCGACATGGGTCATCTCGGGAATCCCGGGCATCCCGATGTACAAGAAGCGATTGAGAAGGCACTGAAGCAAATTCGAAACGCAGGTAGATCTGCCGGAATTTATGTGGGCGGCGCCGAAGCGGCCAGGAAATACGTCGGATGGGGCGCGAACTTTCTGGCCGTTGGTACCGATCTCGGTATTCTGGCCAAGGCCGTTTCCGGAGTTGCGCGTGACCTCCGTACTGTCGTCGGATAGTACAATACGGGACTGGTCGCCGGTTATGTACCGCCGCGTGCGGGCGGCCGGTCAAGCAGTCGACTTGCAGGTGTCGCCAACGCCGGGCAAGTCGTATCTTCGCCGGGATGCTGTTTCGGCCGTCTTCGTTAGATTTCAAGGGCCAGCGACATCTCCAGCCAATGAAATCCCGTCGTGCCTGCCATTCCGGGAAGAGCGGGTTACGTCGGAGGCAGATGAATCCGAAAGTCTTTGCGAATCCTGGCGTCCAGATCCGGAGGGAGTCGTGCAGTAGGCGTCTGGGACAGGATTTCCTGCTTACGGCGAATTGCAGAATCGAGAAGACCAGGTCGGTTGTTTTCCTCCCACTCCTTGGGTGACGTCCGATCAGCGATGGTAGGGTAGATGTACTCTGTCTGCATGAGTTGC
>JAPOVX010000181.1 GCA_026707935.1 Paracoccaceae bacterium | reverse complement strand
TGATCTACAGTCCCGCTCACGGCGACACCGCATTCACCGTGCCGCTCTTCGATGGCTTCATGAGGCGAATTATGCCGGACATATCCTGACCAAGTAAGGACAGGTCCCCAGTATCCCTGCAGCAACTCAATCGAAGCAAGATTCGATCATTGGTACGCGTCAGGCCGGATGGTACAGGATGGCGAAGGCGAACCCCGACCATCCAGTTCTTGCAGGAGTTCAACCAGATGAATCTTCCAGGCAAATCCATGATTGAAAACGCAGCGGCGCGAGTCCGGAGTGTCTTCGGACCGACGCCCCAATATGCGTGGCCCTTGCTGTCGGCGCGCATCGGGACCGAGGTCTGGGTCAAGCACGAGAACCACACGCCAATCGGCGCGTTCAAGATTCGGGGAGGGCTCGCCTACATGGATTCGGTCGAAGCCGACACGGTTATCGCGGCCACCCGGGGCAATCACGGACAATCGATTGCCATGGCGGCCGGACTCGCGGGCAAGAGAACGGTCATCGCGGTTCCCGAATGCAACAGCCGTGAAAAGAATGCCGCAATGAAAGCTTTCGGCGCCGAACTCGTGGTTCACGGCGAAGACTTCCAGGATGCCTACGACTATGTTCGGGAGCGAGCGGCTCGGGACGAGTTTCACCTCGTGCCGTCGTTCCATGAACTGCTCGTCGCCGGAGTCGCGACATACAGCGTCGAATTCCTGTCGGCCGTTCCGGATCTCGATGTCGTGTACGTTCCGATCGGGCTGGGGTCCGGGATTTGCGGTGCGGTCACGGCGCGGGAAATGCTCGGAAAAACGACGGAAATCGTCGGGGTTGTTGCCGAACAGGCACCCGCATACGCCTTGAGTTTCCTGGCCCGTCACCCGGTTTCGACGAATTCAGCCGAGACGATTGCAGACGGGGTGGCCTGCCGGCAAGTGGACCCAGCGGCGCTCGAGGTCATCCTCACCCATGTCACGCGGGTGGTTACCGTTTCGGAGGCCGAGATCAGGAACGCGATGAGATGGTATTTCATGGACACGCACAACGTGGTTGAAGGGGCCGGGGCGGCACCGCTTGCCGCGCTGATGAAAGAACGCGAGGCAGCGAAAGGGAAGACGGTCGGGATCGTCGCGAGCGGTGGAAACGTGGACACCGACGTATTTTGCCGGGTTCTCGCTGCGGGCGAAGAGTCGTGACTGGTACGCCGGTCGGCCGATCGAGTTCGATCGCCAGGCGGTTCGGCCGTAACGGGGTCGTCGTCCTTTGCGGTCCGGACAACCGCCTTGCCGGGAGCGCGGCATGAAACTGGAATCCATCGAGTCCTTTGCCGACGAATGGGTCGGATTCGTGCGGGTTAAGACCGAATGCGGCCTCGAGGGCTGGGGCCAGGTCTCGACCTACAACGCCGACATCACGGTCCAGGTCCTGCATCGCCAGGTTGCGCCCTGGATGCTCGGGGAAGAACTCGATGAGCTAGACCATGTTCTCGACCGGGTCACGGAAAGGGAGCACAAGTTTCCGGGCTCGTACTTGCGGCGGGCAATGGCCGGTGTCGATACGGCCATCTGGGACGCACGGGGGAAGGAAGCCGGGAAACCGGTGGTCGAGTTGCTCGGAGGCAGGCCCGGACCACTGCGGGCGTATGCGTCGTCCATGAGAAGGGATGTCACGCCCGATGAGGAAGCCGGCCGCCTGGCCCGGTTGCGCGATGCCCATGGTTTCGATGCGTTCAAGATCCGTGCAGGTGCGGAAGTCGGCCGAGACCAGGATGAATGGGCAGGCCGGACCGAAGAGATCATTCCGACCGTCCGCCGGGTCCTTGGGCCGGACATGGACCTGCTGATCGATGCGAACTCCTGCTACTCGGCCGACCGGGCAATCGAGATCGGGCGAATTCTCGAAGACTGGGGATACTGCCACTACGAGGAGCCGTGCCCGTACTGGGACCTGGAGCAAACGCGGAAAGTATGCCGTACGCTGACAATTGACGTGACCGGGGGCGAACAGGATTGCGAGTTGGCCAACTGGCGTCGAATTGTCGAGGGCAGGGTCGTCGACATCGTCCAGCCGGACATTCTCTATGTCGGCGGGCTCAGCCGGGCCCTGAGAGTGGCCCGGATGGCGTCAGGCAAGGACATCCCTGTAACGCCTCATTGCGCAAACCTGTCCATGGTGACGCTGTTTACCATGCATTTTCTGAAAGCGTTGCCGAATGCCGGGAATTACCTCGAGTTTTCGATCGAGGGCCCGGAATACTATCCGTGGCAATACGGGCTTTTCTTGGAATCTCCATATGGGGTCGACGATGGCTGCGTGACCGTCAGCGAGAGACCGGGGTGGGGCGTCGACATCAATCCCGAGTGGCTCGCCAGGTCCGCTTACCAGGTCAGTCGAGCGTGAGCGTTTCGAGCGGAGAACGCGCATCGAGAGGGAACTCCGCCGGGCAGAAACACGGGATTCCGGGTGCCGGGAAAGTCCTGGTCGGCGCTCTGCGAGAGGCATGCTTCCGTGATTGCGAAGCGCGGCCCGGTCGAAGATGAGCTGGCAAGCCCGGCAATACGGTCAGACAGGTCGTACCTGGCGTGAAAACTCCGGCCTCACGTCGAAAATCTGACCGAGACCGATCCGAAATCCCCGAAACTCGCCTCGAATCGGTCCCCGGGGCGCGCTTCGATCGGACGAATGAACGATCCGGACAATACGACATCGTCCGGACGGATCCGGTGGCCGACGGACGCAAGGCGTTCGGCCAGCCAGGCGATGGCGAGCGGCGGGTCGTTCAGGACACCTGCCCCCAGGCCGGTTTCTTCAACAACCCCGTTTCTCGAAACGATGGCCCCGACCCACCTGAGGTCGCGACTGTTCGCCGGAACCCGGTTTTCTCCGAGCACAATCCCCGCATTGGCGGCGTTGTCGGCGATCGTGTCCAGAACGGTGCGCGAGGCCCCGGAAACCGGATCCTGCCTGACAATCCTGGTATCGAGAATCTCGAGGGCAGGGCAGACGTGTCGTGTCGCCGACATGACATCGTCCCGGGATACGGGTCGGCTGCCGTCGAGACCGTGTTCCATGACAAAGGCGATTTCGGCCTCGATCCGCGGCTGAATGTACCGGCCCCGTGGCACGCTGGCGCCCGACTCGAAATGCATGTCGTCGAACAGGACTCCACTGTCCGGGATATCAATATCCAGTGCGTTTTGCATGGCCCTGGACGTCAGCCCGATTTTCCATCCGGTCGCCGTTCGTCCCGATTCGATCTTGCGGTCGACCAGCCGCTGTTGAATTGCATAGGCGCACGCCATCGTGAGGCCAGGATGGGCTCCTGAGACGAGACCGATCTGCACGCGATCCCGTTCCGCCTCGAACAGCCGGTCGGCGATTTCCGCTGCCGTATCGGGATCGAGCATCATCTGGCTTCGTCGACAACACCGTTTTTCAGCGTGCCGATACCTTCGGCCTCGACCTCGACAACGTCGCCCGGACGAAGCCAGACAGGCGGGTCGCGGCGTGCGCCGGCTCCGGTCGGTGTTCCCGTGACGATGAGGTCGCCAGGGGACAACGTAACGAATGTCGAGAGATAGCTGATGAGGTAACGGAACGGAAAGATCATGCGGCCGGTCCTGTCGTCCTGGCGGACATCGCCGTTCACAAGTGTTCTCAGCCGAATGTCGGCGATCTGCTGCTCACCGGTGAACGGTACGATCCACGGTCCGATCGACCCGGTGCCTTCGAAGTTCTTGCCCTGGGTCACGTTGAACTTGGCGTGCCGCATCCAGTCGCGCACCGATCCTTCATTGCAAAGCGTGATGCCGGCGACATGGTCGAGTGCATCTGCCTCCCGAACGTGCCGGCCCTCCTTGCCAATGACCAGAACGATTTCGCCTTCATAGTCTAGTTGCCGGGACGCCGCCGGCCGGGTCAAGGGTACAAGGTGCCCGACAAAACTGCGCTCGACGCGGATGAACACCGAAGGGTAAGCCGGCTGCGCCTGCCCGTCCCGGTACTCTGCGTTTCGATCAGGATAGTTGACGCCGATGCAGAGGATTTTTTCGGGGGAGGAAACCGGAATGCGAAAGACGCACTCGCGCGCCTCGTGAGACACCGTGTGACGTTCGGCGGCGTTCGCCAGTGCGGCCAACCCGCATTCGGCGACGGCGTCGCGCAGGCTCTTCCAGCGCGGGAAATATGGCGACAGCGCGATCAGCCCGGCGTCGGTAACGGCCCCGTAGAATTCATCGCCGCCAGACGACCAGCTTGCCAATCTCACCATCAGGCATTTCCTCCTGCAGCAGCCATCTCCGGCAAGTCTCTGTCCCGGGCCGGGCTCACCGGTCGTGCGCGATGATTGGTTCCGCGACGAGATCGGGTGCCCTCGCGTCGATGCCGGTGAATGCCGAACCATCCTCGAACCAGCTCCGCGGAGCAGGTGCCCCCCAGAGAGTCTGGCGTTGCGGATCCTTGAGATCCCATCGAATTGGCTCGTGATCAGGGTCGACCGTCTGATAGTCCGAGCAGTAGAATTCGATCCGGTGGCCGTCCGGGTCGAGAACATAGAGAAACAGGGCATTCGAAATCCCGTGTCGGCCAGGACCCCGTTCGATGCAGGCGATATTGCCCGTCGATGCCAGCAGGTCCAGGAGGTCGATGATGCACATTGGCGTCGGCACCCAGAACGCGATGTGGTGCATGCGCGGCCCGATGCCGTTGGTGAAGGCGAGGTCGTGCACGCTGCCCTTCCTGTGTATCCATGCAGCCCACAGTGCCCCGGTCTCTTCGTCCTCCGTGTATTCGGTCACCCGAAACCCGATATTCGAATAGAAGGCCACGCTCTGGTCCACGTTCGGGGAGAACATGTTGAAGTGATCGATCCTCAGCGGCCTGACGCCGCGATACAGGTGATAATGCTGGTGAATCGGGGGCAGCCTGTCCATCCTGTGGTAAAACTCGATCGGAACCCCGTGGTTGTCCGTTGTCGCGAGGGTCCGGCCTTGAAAAGGCCTGTCGGGCCAGTCGACGCGGTGGCCAAGGTCTCGAAAATACCGCTCGGCCCGATCGAGGTCTTCCTCGTCATAGGTCTTGAACGCAATCAGGTCCGCACTTGGCCCCGGAGACCCTTTCAGGACCAGGCAATGATGGCCCCTTTCCTCCATCCCCCGAAAATAGACACGGTCGTCCGACTCTCCCGTTACCTGCAACCCGAGGATGTCGCAGTAGAACCTGCGGCTTGCCCCGATGTCGGCGACCGAAAGTTCGACGTGGCTCAGCCGAATCGTATTGAACGGTGGGTAGAGGACCGGGTCGGGAACGGGCATGAACTCAGCCTCCGAGCTTCGGAATCCTGTGAGCGGACGTTGCGAAGGCCACGTTCCGGGTCTCCATGTAGAAGTCGAACGACCAGTCACCGCCATCACGCCCGATCCCCGAGGCCTTCGTTCCCCCGAAAGGCGTCGGCAGGTGACGGACGTTTTCGGAGTTGACCCAGACCATTCCGACGTCGAGGTTTTCCGAAAACCTGAAGGCGCGCGTAACGTCTGAAGTCCAGACGTAACCGCTCAAACCGTACGCGACATCGTTGGCCAGATCGAGAGCTTCGCCCTCGTCGTCAAAGGGAATCACGGTGAGAACCGGGCCAAAGATCTCCTCACGGGCAATCCTCATCTCCGGGCGCGCGTCGACGAACAGGGTCGGCTCCACGTAGCAACCGGCATCCCCGGCAACCTTACCTCCAAGCGCGAGCCTCGCGCCTTCGCCCTTGCCGATTTCGATATAGTCCAGGACCTTCCTTTGGTGACCCGGATCGATCAGCGGACCCACGACCGTCTCCGGATCGAGGGGGTGGCCGACCTTGATGCCCCGGGATTTTCGTTTCACCAGTTCGACGAAATCGTCATGGATCCTTCGGTCGACGATCAGGCGGGACGACGACGTGCACCGCTCTCCGTTCAGGGAAAAGATCATGAACACGACCGCATCGGCAGCCCTTTCGATATCCGCGTCCGCAAACACCACGACCGGGTTTTTCCCGCCGAGTTCAAAGTGAACCCGTTTCAGCGTATCGGCGCCCTGTCTCATGATCTGCGAGCCCGTACCGCTTTCACCGACAAAGCCGATGGCCCTGATCTCCGGATGCTCGGTCAGTGCGGCCCCCGCGTCTTCTCCGAACCCGTTCACGACGTTGAGAACCCCCGGGGGCAAGCCGGACTCTTCCGAAATCTCCGCGAGCAGGCTCGCAGTCAGGGGAGAAAGTTCCGCCGGCTTGTGTACGACCGTGCAGCCTGCCGCGAGGGCGGGGGCGATCTTCCAGGTACTGAGCATGAACGGGGTGTTCCAGGGCGTAATGACCCCGACCGGTCCGATCGGAAACCTCGACGTCATGTTGACCTGACCTTCGGTTCGCGTGACGGTTCCGTCGCGGGCCTCCGGGGCCCGGTCGGCGAAAAAGCGGAAATTCTCGGCGCCGCGAAGTGCCGCCTTTGACATGAAGCGAAGCGCCTGCCCGGTGTCCATGCACTCGACGAGGGCAATCTCGTCAGCTCTTTCCTCGATCCTGTTGGCAAGCCGGTGAAGCAACGCCCTGCGCGTCGTTCCCTTCATGGCCGCCCATTCCGGGAAGGCCGACCTGGCGGCCCTGGCCGCGCGGTCAATGTCGGCGGCCTTTCCGTGAGCCACTTTCGCGATAGGCCTCAGGTCGACAGGAGACAGGGTCTCGAAGCTCGTTCCGTCGATGGCAGGGATCCGTTCGCCACCGACCAGGTTCATTACGCCATTGCCTAGAATGCGGTCGAGGTGAGCCTCGGCCTTCGCCAGGTTTTCGGACAATGCGTTCATGACAACCGCGCCTTACCTGGATGAGAGTCGTTCATGTATCGAATTCACGTTCCACCGGAAGTCCGGATCGAGTTCGGAAACTTCTACCGACAACGAAATGTGTCCTTCCGCGAGGGGTTTTTCCAGCCATTCCCCCGCTGTTGCCAGCAGGCTCTGGCCGACCGACGTCTTTTGTTCCCTCGTGCGCCCCGGGGCGATCCTGAGAGTCAGGGCCATGAACCCGTTGTCCTCGTGGCCATCTGCGACATGGAAACGGCCAGCGGGGTAGGCACGGATCCGCACGCCTCCCGTCCGGAACACTCCGGTACGCTCCATGGCTTCTGCCATTGCCTGGTGAAATCGGTCACCGTCGAGGTACGTCTCGAGGTTCTCGGAGTACTCGTTTGTCAGGTGCGGCATCGACAAAACACGGTTTCGCGAGCCGAACGCGACAGGTCCCGGGAATGTCTCACGCCGGTGCCGTGTCCGCCTAGTCCCCGCGCGCCATCGCCGCGACACCCGTGCGAGCGAGCTCCGTCATTCCGAGCGGGCGCATCAAATCGACGAAGGCGTCGATCTTTTCCGGGGTTCCGGTCAGCTCGAAGGTGAAACTCTCGAGCGTGCTGTCAACAACGCGGGCTCGGAATACCTCTGACGTACGCATGGCTTCGACCCGTTTGTCACCGACTCCCTTGACCTTGACCAGCGCCAGTTCACGTTCGACCGAAGGACCTTCGACGGTCAGGTCATGGACATCGTGAACCGGCACCAGGCGTCCCAGTTGAGCCTTGATCTGCTCGATGACCGCGGGCGTCCCTCTCGTCACGATGGTGATGCGGGACAGGTTCCTCTCGTGATCGACTTCTGCGACTGTCAGGCTTTCGATATTGTATCCACGCCCCGAGAACAGGCCGATGACACGGGCGAGAACCCCGGCTTCGTTGTCGACCAGTACGGCCAGTGTATGTGTTTCGTCCTCGTCGGAATGGTGGCTGCGCAGGTCGTAGGCACTGCGGCGCGAACTTCCCTTCGAAATGACCAGCGACGAATTCATGGTTTGTTTTCCGAAATCCCTCAACTTCCGAGTTGGCCCGTCCGACAGGTGCGGCTTGCGGTGGCATCACGCGGCGTCGAGGCCAATTGCCCGCGATCGGTCCAGCCTGCAGCGGCACCTGGGACAACGAGCAGAGGGTATCGCGGCGATTCACGCGATTCAAGACGCGATCCCCGGTCTGCAGCCGTTTGTCCCTTGCGCGATCCTGCCCGACCCTGCTCGACTGTCCTGCGATCACACGAGAACCGCGCCTTCGCGGTCAATTGCACGTCCGGCGGTCTCCGTGTCCGTGCATTCTCCGAGGAGCATTTCGTTGTGGGCCTTGCCCGATGGAATCATCGGGAAGCAGTTTTCGTGTTTTTCGACCACGCAGTCGAAGATGACCGGTCCGTCGTATTCGAGCATTTCCCTGATTGCGTTATCGAGCCCGGATGGATTGTCGCAGCGAATTCCCTTGCAACCGAAGGCTTCGGCCAGCTTGACGAAGTCGGGGAGCGCTTCCGACCAGGAGTGCGAGTAGCGTTCCCCGTGGAGCAGTTCCTGCCATTGCCGAACCATCCCCAGCCTTTCGTTGTTGAGAATGAACTGTTTTACCGGCAGCCTGTACTGCACGGCGGTTCCCATTTCCTGCATGGTCATCAACCAGCTCGCCTCGCCGGCAACGTTGATGACGAGTGCCTCCGGATGAGCGATCTGCACGCCAATCGATGCAGGCACACCGTATCCCATCGTTCCGAGACCGCCGGATGTCATCCAGCGATTTGGCTCGTTGAAGGCCATGAACTGGGCCGCCCACATCTGGTGCTGGCCGACCTCGGTACAAATGTAACGATCGGGATGATCCTTGGTCAGGGCCTCCAGGCGCTGAATCGCGAACTGGGGTTTGATCAGCCTGTCCGAATTCGCGTATTTGAGGCAGTCGACCCGTTTCCATTCCCGGATCTGGTGCCACCAGTTTTCGACCTGTTCCCGGGCGGTCCGGCCGCCACGCTCCTTCCAGACCTCGAGCAGGTCGTCGAGCACGGTTCCGACATCGCCGACAATCGGAATGTCTGTCCGGATGACCTTGTTGATGGACGACGGGTCGATGTCGATATGGGCCTTGATCGATTTCGGGCTGAATGCATCGACCCGCCCGGTGATCCTGTCGTCGAACCGCGCGCCGATGCAAATCATCAGGTCGCAGTCGTGCATCGCCCAGTTCGCCTCGTAGGTCCCGTGCATCCCAAGCATGCCGATCCAGTTGTCGCCCGTTCCCGGGTAGGCGCCCAGCCCCATCAGGGTCGAGGTTACCGGAAACCCGGTTCCTGCCGCGAGTTCACGAAGCTTTCGGCATGCGGCCTGGCCGGAGTTGATCACACCGCCTCCCGTGTAGAGGATCGGCCTTTCGGCGGTTTCGATCGCGGCCGCGAGTTCCGTGACCAGGTCGATGTCGCCCCGGGTTCTCGGGTTGTAGCTTCCCATGTTCGCCCGGTCGGGTGAGCGATAGGTGCCATTCGCGAACTGGACGTCCTTGGGGATGTCGACCAGCACCGGCCCCGGCCGCCCGCTGGTCGCGACGTGAAATGCCTGATGAATGACATCGGAAAGAATGTCGGTTTCCTTCACCAGCCAGTTGTGCTTTGTGCACGGACGTGTGATTCCGACCGTGTCGGCTTCCTGAAACGCGTCGTTTCCGACCATGAATGTCGGGACCTGTCCCGTCAGGACGACGATCGGAATCGAATCCATGAGCGCGTCGGTCATTCCGGTCACCGCGTTGGTGGCGCCGGGACCGGACGTCACGAGGACCACGCCCGGTTTGCCGGTTGACCGGGCATAACCTTCGGCCGCATGCGTTGCCCCCTGTTCGTGGCGAACAAGGATGTGCCGGATTTCGTTCTGCTTGAAGATCTCGTCGTAGATCGGCAACACGGCGCCGCCGGGGTATCCGAAGACCGTATCGACTCCCTGATCCTTGAGTGCCTGGACGACGATCTCAGCGCCGGCCATTTGCTGATTCATGTTTCCGCTCCTCCGCGCGCGACGACATTCCGGCAACAAAAAACCCCCGTCAAAGGGGGTGTCATTGCGCGCCAGCCTGGTCGATTAAGCTGCCGCGCGCATTCCCACAGGTACGGCGTTTTGCCTGTTATGCCCGTTCATGCTCATCACGGGCAGGTTATGGGCGACCCGAACACGGGTCAAGGCAATATTGGGAAAAGGTGCCGATCAGACCCGTTTGCGCTCGAAGCCGTCCCGGATTTCGGCAGCACCGGGCCTGCCCGTAATTCGCACGCAAACGTGGATTCCGTTTGTAGTTGCGCTGCTGATATGCTTAACAATCGGCGTGTGTAACGGCCGGGCAAACTGGTCCCGGCATTCAAAAGGAGGGAATTTGATGGATCGTCGAACTTTTCTGAGAAAATCCGCCTTGGGTGGCGGGGCAGCCGCGGCCACGGCGCTCGCGGCGCCGGCTATTGCCCAGGACAAGGTCAAGCTGACGATGGTGACATCCTGGGGCCGCGGCCTCGCAGGCGTGTTCGATGCGGCACAGAAAGTTGCGGACAACGTCAATGCCATGTCCGACGGCTCGATTGAAATCGAGGTCAAGGCAGCCGGAGAACTGGTCGGTGCATTCGAAGTCTTTGACGCCGTGTCTTCGGGACAGGCAGACATGTATCATGCCGCCGACTACTACTTCATCAGTCAGCATCCGGCATTCGCGTTCTTTACCGGCGTGCCGTTCGGAATGACTGCCACGGAACAGAACAACTGGTACTACCATGGCGGCGGCAAGGAACGTCACCACGAACTCGGCGAGATTTTCAACCTCAAGTCGTTCCTCGCCGGAAATACGGGCACCCAGGCAGGAGGCTGGTTCCGGCAGGAAATCGCCGGTCCGGAAGACTTCAACGGCCTGAAATTCCGTATGCCGGGATTGGGCGGCAAGGCGCTCGGCTACATGGGCGCGTCCGTCCAGAACCTGCCTGGCGCGGAGGTGTACCAGGCGCTGGCATCAGGCGCGATCGACGGAACCGAGTGGATTGGTCCCTGGGCGGACGAAAAGGCCGGGTTCCAGGAGATCACGAAATTCTACTACACCGCGGGATTCCATGAACCGTCAGCAGGCCTTACGCTCGCCGTGAACCTCGAGAAGTTCAACAGCCTGACGTCGCAGCAACAGGCGGCGATCGAAGTCGCTTCCGGACATGCGAACGTCTGGAACCTGAGCCAGTACCTCAACAACAATGGTGCGGCACTGGCGCGCCTTGCCGCAGGCGGCGTGAAAATCCTCGAGTTCCCCGACAGTGTCTGGGATGCTTTCGGAGGTGCTGCCCAGCAGGTCTATGACGAGTTCATGGGCGATGAAATCTTCGCGTCGATCTACGATGAGTACGTGGCATCCATGCGGGCATCCTCACAGTGGCTGACCCAGTCGATTTCCGCTTATCGCGCGCAGCGCGACCGTGTTCTCGGCTGACGTCCGTTGAACCATGTGACCTCGCCCCCGGACTGAATGCGTCCGGGGGCGTCTTATTACTGATTCCGTCATCTTGAGGCCGGGGTGTATTTTGGCGACTTCCGGGGACTGGGCAAGTCGGTATGATTGAGCTGGCCGTCAGCCTCTTTCAGAATATTTTCCTGGCCTTCTACAATTTGGGCTATGCCGTCTCCCATCCGATGGAGTGGCTGAACTGGTCCGACAGGACCGCGCTCGTTCGATTCATCTATTACGGCGCGTCTTCGGAATTCCTTTTCGTTGTTCTCGTGACGATCATCATCGTGACTGTGGTCGGCCTCTGGCGGCGGATGTTCCTGTGGTGGGTCGTTCGGGTCCTGGAAGGATTCAGCAACGGTGTCGGGCGGTTGTTCGCCTGGGCCGGACTCATCATGGTTCTCCAGCAGATCGTGATCGTCTTTCTTCAACGGATTTTCCGGGTTTCCGAAATATCGGTCGGGCCATTCGGCTACGTGGTGTCGAAGGACCTGAGCTGGTATGCCGAAGAGCTGAAACTCTACAACGCCATTATCGTTTGCCTCTGCTGCGCCTACACGTTCGTGCAGGGCGGCCATGTTCGGGTTGATCTCGTCTATGCCGGAGTCAGGTTCCGGACGAAGCGCGTGATCGACATGCTGGGATCGCTGTTCTTCATTCTGCCGGTCATGTCGATGATCTGGATGTATGGATGGTTCTTCCTGTGGAGGCATCTCGTCACGCCGAAAATCTCTGCTTCGGACAAGCTGGAGCTCCTGGAACGCAAGTCCCGGCTTCTCAAATGGAACGTGGAGACCATCGGGTTTTCGCCGAACGGGTTTGACGGCTACTTCCTGTTCAAGATCCTGCTTGTCGGATTCGCGGGCATGATGTTCGTGCAGGGCGTGGCGTTCTTTTACCGGTCACTTCTCGAATTCCTCGAGGGCGAGCAGTCCGAGGGACGCTTCCACGACAGGGACAGCCTCCCCGATCTGACAGAGCACGAACAGCAAGCCAGTCAGCACAACGGCGCGGCTTGAGGAGATCACGGCATGCTCTTTGGACTCGACGGTGTTGAAATCGGCCTTATCGTCGTCTTTTCCTGCCTGTTTGCGGGAATCATGTCGGGTTTTCCGGTTGCATTCGCCATCGGCGGTTCCGCGATCATCGCGTTCGGCATTCTTGCCTTGCTCGACGAGACGGGGATCCTGACCCGAAACGTCATCGACTCCTCCAGTGCAGCTTACAAGGCATTGCGGGGGGACGGCGTGTCTGCATACGACATCTCCCATTTCCGATACCCGGACCTGCCGATGGTCACGGTATCGCTGTTTGAGGGTGGCTGGGAACAGGCGGTCACGCGGAATCTCTCGTTCATCGTCAACCGCATGAACGAGCGCGTCATCGCCGGACAGTCGATCGAAACCCTGCTGGCGGTGCTCATGTTCGTGCTGATGGGGATCACGCTTGAGCGTTCAAAGATCGCCAACGACCTCCTGACCACGATGGCCCGGGTTTTCGGACCCCTTCCTGGCGGGCTCGCGGTGTCGGTGGTAGTCGTCGGGGCGTTCCTTGCGGCATCGACAGGAATCGTGGGCGCAACGGTAGTGACCATGGGTCTGCTGTCGCTTCCGACGATGCTCAGGAACAATTACTCCCCGGAACTCGCGACCGGGGTCATCACGGCATCCGGAACTCTCGGCCAGATCATTCCCCCGTCAATCGTCATTGTTCTCCTCGGAACCCTGGCCGGTGATCTCTATTCGACGGCACAGGAGGAAAGGGCAAATTCCCTCGGTTGCTCGGATGCGCTGACCTACCTAGGCGAAGCTGCCGTCGTGTCAGTCGGAACGCTGTTTCAGGCGGCCATTCTTCCCGGCATCATGCTTGCCTTTCTTTATGCGGCCTACGCGTTCGGATTTGCAATGTTCAATCCGTCGAAGGCGCCGCCGGTCCAGTCCGGCGATCTTTCGGGACAGAGGGTCACTGCGCGCCACGCGGTGACCTGGTTCGCTCTTGTTCCCGCCGGCATCATTGCGTTCGCCCTTGCGAGCAATGCGGTCAGGCTCTCGGGAGACCAGGATATCACTGTCGCATCGGTTGCAGACGGAGGCGCACAGGCAGTCCTGAGAACGAATGTTTCCGATGACTGCCGATTGGCCATGATCGATCTTCATGGCCGGGAAAAGTGGGACGAAGCGATCGCCCAGCAGGCGAAAATCGATTCCGGAGAGATGAGAACGGAGGCGGTCGCGCTTTCCGAAGAGGAAATCGCGGCGGCCCGGACGGAAAAAATCGCAAACGCCGCGCCGATCGGGTCGGGAATCCTTGTCGGGTTCGTGATTCTTTCCCTGATCATGACGACGGGGCAGGGTGTCAGGACCGGGCAGGACAAGCGGCCCCTCGTCATCGGCGGCGCCGGTGTATTGCTTGCGCTGGCGATCGACTTTTTGCTGGTCAAGCCGACGACTTCGCCGGGGGTCACGACTTTGCTTCTTGCGGTTCCTGCGATCCTCGCGATCTACGGGTGCCGGCACGCGGCCATGGCTCTGGTCAGCAACGAACTGTTCAGGGTCGTGTTCCCACCGCTTGTCCTGATCGTCGCGGTCCTCGGGTCCATACTTGGCGGAATCACCAATCCGACACCTGCTGCTGCGCTCGGTGCGGGTGGCGCGATCATGCTTGCGGCATACAGAAAGCTCGAGGAAACCGGCCGCAGCGGCAGGATCGTCCTGATTGCCGCCTTCGCCATGGTCATCATGATCCTGATCGGAATCAACTTTGACCTCCGGGCCAATATCGAAACCGTGACCTTCGAGAATTGGGTTGCGATCATTCTGGCGCTTGCGAGTTACCATATCGCCCTGGGGGGCCTGCTGTACGCGTGCTGGATACTTTTGCGCACGGCAGTTCTCACGCCGGTCGTGCGCGAAACGGCCAAGGTCACGTCGATGGTTTTCGCGATCCTGATCGGATCGCAGGTTCTGAACCTCGTCGTGATCTCCTTTGGCGGAGAACACTACATCCAGGAATTCCTTCGGTCTTTCGACCAGGAACTCGTCGTGTTCCTGATCGTCATGCTGGTGTTGTTCATTCTCGGATTCGTTCTCGACTTCCTGGAGATCATCTACATCGTGATCCCGATCGTGGGACCGGTGATTTACGGCGGTACGCTGGATCCCAAGTGGGTCACGATCATGGTTGCGGTCAATCTCCAGACCAGTTTCCTGACGCCCCCGTTTGGATTTGCGCTGTTTTATCTTCGCGGGGTTGCGCCGAAAAACGTGACGACCGGGCACATTTACCGGGGTGTGGCGCCGTTCGTGGTGATTCAGGTCGTCGGGCTCACGATCCTCTGGTTTTTCCCCCAGATCGTCACCATCGTACCCAATCTCCTCCCGGCCTGATCCACAGGGTGCGGGGCGGCCGGCGCCGCCTTCCCGTCGGCGCGTTGCGAGCGGCGATACGCGGGGCAGATCGACAGCTTGCCGAAACCGTGCCTGGCAGGGCCAAAAACCTATGGCTTTCGGGTTTCTCCAAGTCCGGGCAGATCCTCCAGGTTCCGCCACCGGTTGGCGATAAAGACCTGAAGGCTTGAAAACCGGCCCTTGTAGTCCATCTTCGGACTGCCGGGCACCCAGTACCCGAGATACACATGGGGAAGGCCGCGTGACCGTGCCAAGTTGATGTGATCCAGGATCATGAACGTGCCAAGACTGCGCGTGCGTGCATGCGGTTCAAAGAATGAATAGACCAGCGACGGACCATCCGAGAGGATATCGGTGAGACAGGCGGATACGGGTCGCGACTCGGAATCCCGCCCCGAATATTCCGTGTAGACGATCATCCGCGTGTGTTCGGGCGCCTCTTCCATCATCCGGGAAAAGTCCGAGAACCTCATGTTCGTCATGCCTCCGCCCTGATGCCGAACCTCGAGGTAGCGACGAAACAGTTCATACAACTCGGGCGTGCTGCGGGGCCTTGACATTGTTGAGACAAGCCCGCTGTTCCGCTTGAGAATGCGGCGCTGGCTGCGGCTCGCGGAGAACTCTTCCACACAGATTCGCGTCGACAGGCATGACCTGCAGTTCGGACAGGTTGGACGGTAGAGGATGTTCTGGGACCTTCGAAACCCGTGTCTCGAAAGAACGTCGTTCATGGCGCCGTTCGTTTCCTCGGGCAAGGTTGTACAGAGTCTCTGCTCGACGAATCCTTCCCTGTACGGGCAGGGATGGGGCGCGGTCACAAAGAAGCGCGTGTTGATCGGTACCGAGAGTTGCATGCCCCGTACTCAGGTCGTGTCTTCCCGGAGAGTATCAATCAGTCGGGGATTCAACAACCGCGGTGATTCCCGGCCGGACTTCAGGACCAGTTGCCGGTTCGGTCATGCCCGGAGCAATGGTTGATCGGGGCTCGAAAGGTTTGGATACTCATGCATTCGTGCATTCAAGCGGTCGCAGGAGCGCCGTCATTGTCCAGATTCGCGCGTCATTCGCGCGTTTGCAACCAGAGACCGCGAGCCGAACCGGGTGCTTGTCTTCAGTCGTGGCCTTGATCAAAAACCGGACGGCGTTTTTCCCGGAATGCGGCAATCCCTTCGGCGAGTTCCGGGGTGCCGGCGACTGCGGCTCCCGCGAGCGAGTCGATGACGCGTTCCTGTTCCTCACCTTCCGCCGCGTCGATCATCATCTTCGTGATTTCTACCGCACGTTGCGGCCTGGACGACAGGCTGCACGCCAGGTTTTCTGCAGTGGAGAGTCCCTAGCCTCGGGACACCACCGAATCGACGATCCCGAGGCCCAATGCCTCACCGGCGGCGAACACGTCCCCGAATACGGCCATTCGGCAGACAGGTTGGGCTCCGAACCTGAGAGCCAGGCGCTGTGTTCCCGACCAGCCGGGCGCAACCCCGATCCCTGTCTCCGGTTGCCCGACCCGAACCTGTTCCTCCGCGACCCTGTAGTCGGCGCATGCTGCGAGTTCCAGTCCCCCTCCGAATGCGTCACCGTCAAGGACGGCGATGACCGGTATGCGCAACCGCGCGAGCGAATCGAAAGCGTTATGGCCTTCGCGGATCCATTCGCGGATGAACGAGTCGGGGGTCAATTTGCCCCATGCACCGATGTCGCCGCCGGCACAGAAGCCCGCGCCAGCGCCAAACAGGATGGCCGCCCTTGCATCGCTGCCTTCGGTCTCCCGACGTCAATCTTGAATCCCACGGACCATTTCCATGTTCAGGGCGTTTCGCTTCTCGGGCCTGTTCAGCCCGAGCCAAGCGAGTCCGTCGGCAATTCTCAGTGAGACAAGGGATGTGGCCGCCATGGCTGGAGTCCGATCGGTTCCGGCCTGAAATATCATGCGTCCATGACGCGCGACTCATCCGAAACCTTAAACGGTGCACGAGCCTGGTCCAGGATGTTCTTGCGAATGTCAATTCCCGGAGCGATCTCGCTCAACGACAATCCCTCCGGCGTCAGCTTCACACGCATCTTTCGGTGACGCATGTCACCTCCTGCTTTGTCTCGACAGCCCTTGTCCCGGAAAACGAGGTCTGGTCGACCATCGGCACGATTCTCGCGACCCTGCCTTCCTGGTCAGTTTTCACTTTCCCCGCGTCGACCGACATCTTCGCACCGGCATTGAAGGTCCCCGAAAACACGATGCGGCGCGCACGCGCGGTGATGTCGACGAATTCACCTGCACCGGTTGTACGGTGGGCCGTAACCGCAAGCCGGGACACATTGACCGAACCATCCGCGCCAATCTCGAGAAACGAAAGCAGGGATGCGTCGAGCGCACCCGCCCGGAAATGTGAAAACTGGTGCGGAGACGCGACGCAAGCGTCTGCATTGGCGGCACAGCCGAACCCGAACCCCGGCAATGGAATTCCGCCCACGGCGCCTTGCTCGATGACGCAGGTTTCCGAACCATGGTGTCCCTCTTCAAGAAACACCCTTGGAACACTGGCCGACACGCCAAAGCCGCTGTTGACGATCCACCCGTTTCGAAATTCCTGCGCGACCCGGCGGGCAAAACACCTTCTGGATGCCGAATTCCATCATCCCGAAGCTGTCCAGGGGCCTGATGAGCTTGCCGGAAATCTCAGGGTCGTAGGGTTTCGCCGTAGTCTGCAACATGTCGGGTGTCTCGACGACGTGGTCGACGAGAATTCCGGGAACGTGAACGTCATGGGCTCGAATCGAACCGTTGGCGACAACACGTCGAACCTGCGCGATGACGATGCCCCCGCAATTACGGGCCGCCGGCGCCATTTCCATCGCACCGAGATACGCGCCTTCGGCCTCGAAACTCAGGTTCCCCCGCTGGTCTGACGAGGTCGCCCTGATGATCACGACATCGGGGCGATTCACCGAAAGATAAGCCAGTCCCTGCCGTCGAATTGCTCTTGCCTGACGATGGCAATGGCCCAGGCTGCGTCATTCATTGCACAGCCGTCTCCAACTCGGGGTCGACAAATGTGTCCATGCCGACCCCGGTGAGCACGCCTGGCCGCAGGCCCGCCGCCTTTCGAAGCATGTCGAACACGATTCCCGACTGGACATTGCAGGCCGCAGTCTCGTTGTTCATGATCATTTGCCAGACGAGCGGTGGATCGGCTTTGGTTGGCCCGGACGGATCGACCCTCCGATGATCCGTGCCAGGCATCCGGGCATGGCGATATGGTCAACGCCCTTTATCCCGAAAAAATCCTCCAGCGGCGATCGGGTGAATGGCTGTGAGGTTACCTGGCCCACCCGTAGTCCTGAACCGATTGCCCAACTCTTCAAGTTCCGCGTCCGGACAACACAGGCCACTTGAAGAGTTTCCCGCGATCACCGCGTCATTCGGAATGAGCGCAACCGCTTCAGCCGCTGTCATTTGTTCGGTCACGCGTCCACCATCTGCCAGACGGCCGCTCAAAGTAACTATCTGGTTATCTTCTTGTGCCAAGACATGGCAGTTGAATTAAGGGGCGTGGTCAGCGGGGCTCCCGTTTCCAGAACGACAACTGCCATGGCAGACAAAACAGTGGGGCCGCGATTTTCTCGCGCCATTCTGTGCCGGAAACAACTTTCGACAAGAGGTAAGGTCGCGCAAGTCGCGGTTTCGTTCTAACCCGCTCAATGTTGGAGTTTCAGCCAAAACAAACCGTGATACTGGAGAATGTCTGTGTGAACATTGATGTCGAACATCACATGCCATTTCTCGGGATTTCGTGCTGCCACTCGACTTCGTGGAAGATCTCATCGCGGTCCCAACAGGTGACGGTTGCCTCCAGAACGAACTTGTCGGCAGTCGCCGTCTGCTTCGCGGTCGTCTTGATCCGGACATTCCAGTCGTCGCGTTCGAAGGTCGCGTCCTGGTCCATGGTTGCCGTGGCGCTCAACGGGTCATCGGGATGAATGCGATAGAACCGATCAGAGATATCGGTCATCTCGGTGCCGATTTCGTCCAGCCGCACGCGGCCTACGGGGCCAAAGACGCCGCCATCGATGAAAAAGCGGGAAACATGCTCGCCGGTTGCCAGATCGGTCTTGATCGAGCGATCCAACGATCCCTCGCGGAGATTGGAAAATTTCGGCTCAGGCCTGGGGCCGGGAACCGGCAAATCGCGGGCGGCGTGTACGGATTGCGCACGGACCGGGAGCGACAGGGAGGAGCGCCCGGGTGAAACGTAGAGCGTGACGGCTTCGGGTGGTGGCCAGAGGATCGGCCAGTAAGCCGACGCAACCTGCACCATCAACCGGTGACCTGCCGCCAGGCGGTATCCGATCCCGTGCAACGGCACCAGGACATCCATGGCGTCACCCGGGACAACCGGATCGGGTGCCGTGTCCGAGTTGCGATGCATCAGGTTGGCGAAACCGCGACTGATGAGAGTCTGCGCGCCATCCGGAGCTTCGTCCACCAGGAGCACGGCGACGAACCCCTGTGGCTCGTCTGCTGCGACCGACAGTGAAACCGTCGGTTGTCCGAGAATGTCGAGCGACTCCCGCGCGGGTTCCCCGCGGAAGCACAGGGCGCCGGCCGCGTCGATCCGACAGTCGCTAGGCATGTCGCCCGGAATGGCGAACGAGCACATGTCGCCACCGGCCGAGCCGAATGTCTGGGGCGAGCAAATGTTCAGGTCCGGCCCTTGCTCCGCGTTTTCACCGAGAGTTCCGGAATTCAGATGAAGCAGCCTCTCCACAACGTTGGCGGATGGCCAGGTCTCTTCCTCGACCCACGTACCCGGTCGCTCCGGGTGATGCCCGGCAGGCGGGACGCCATCCTGCAGATAGAACCTCAGCGGCGGTTCATCCATCAGGCCGGTGTCGATACCCTTCAGGTGGTGGTCCCAGAACCGGATGACCTCGGCCACGAAATCCACCTGCGGACCCGGGATGCCGTCGTGCGGATAGAGGTGTGCCCAGGGACCCATCAGGATCTTGAACGGGCATCTCAGATGCCTGGCAATGCGAAACGGCGTGTCGCGGAACGAGTCCGCCCAGCCGCCGAAAAAGTAGACCGGCACTTCGATGTCGCTGTAGCATTCGGAAATCGATCCGTGCCGCCACATTTCGTCATGGGTCTGGTGCTCCAGCCACTGAGCAGGCCAGTAGGTCATCGCCTCGAGCCTCTCGCGCCACATGTCCCGCCAGCGGTCGCCGACGATCCGGGGATCGGGTGGAAAGGAATTGTAGAGCTGCATGATCGAGCCCCACCAGAAATTGTCGCCGGCCAGCACGCCGCCGTAGAAGTGGATGTCTTCCAGCCAGCGGTCGTCGGTGCCCATGACGGGCGCGATCGCCTTGAGCGCTGGCGGTCGCCTCGCCGCGACCTGGAACGAATTGTACGCTCCCCATGACTTGCCGAACATGCCGACATTGCCGTCACTCCACGGCTGCTCGGCGATCCAGGCGATCACGTCGACGCCGTCCCGAGTTTCGATCTCGGCGTATTCGTCCAGCATCACGCCTTCGCTGTCTCCCGTGCCCCGCTGATCGACACGGATCGCGGCATAGCGGGCCTCGGCGAAACGCGGGTGCATGCCTTCATCGCGCATGCGCGTCCGGTCGCGGCGGCGGTAGGGAATGTACTCAAGGATGCAGGGAACGGGTTCGTCGCGTGCCCCAGCGGGTAGCCAGAGGCGCGCGGCCAGTTTCGTGCCGTCGGGCATTGGTATCCAAACTGTCTCGATAACTTCGGTCATGCTGTGCCTCTTCTTGCTTCGAGTGGAAAATGGCAGGAAACCCGGCGGTTCCGGTGAGGTTTCAGGCCGGGTGACAGCCGGCCGCGGTCGGCAGCGGCCCAGGGACACCTGGTGTGGAATTCGCATCCCGATGGGTGCGCCAGGAGAGATGGCACCTCGGCTGGCAGCGCAATGCGGTCGCGGGCCTTTTCGGGATCCGGTTCCGGGTTCGCGGACAGCAGGGCCGTGGTGGAAGTCTGTCGGTTGCGCCGCACGCGGAACCCGAGGAACTGACCTGGCCGGATGATCTGCCGCACGGACAATGTTCGGGAGACACCGGTTATTTCGGGCACGTAGGGGGACTTCTTCTTGAACAAACGCCGGACGACGAACGCGCGCTCTGTTTCGACAGCCTGCAACTCGATGGCGATCTTTGTGTCGTTGGTCATGCATGGCTCCGCATCGACGTGACGCCCGGCCCGCTGCCCGCGACGTTTGCCTGTCGAATGTGCGACGCCGCCCCGGACGGGAGAGCCGGTCTCGTTACGAGGACGGTCACCAATCTTGGGCTCGATGATGACCTGAACACGGTCCGCGGAATTGCCTCCTGTCAACATTTGCATGTACGAGTCAAGTTCCCGACGACGGCATACAGGTTCACGGCGGGCCATCGTATCCGCCTGGCGCTCGGTTCTTCGTGCTGGCCATTGATTTGGCCGCCTGACTGTCCGGCGCGGTCGATAATCTCGTCTCGTGGTGCCAAGCTGAGCCTTCGGCTTCAACCGTGAAATTTCCGCCCACTGAACAGGTAATTTCCACCCGCCAGGGCCATAACCGCCGGAAAGGGATCGCGGGTTAGGTCCGAAGGCCTGTTGCAGCGGCGCCTGTCGGACGATCCGGATGCATGGCTGCTGAATGCCAGGCATCAACCGGCAGTTACGGTTGAATGCAAGGACATCGGCGTCGCGTTCACCTTCGAGACAGCTGCGAAATTCCGTGGCGGTGCCGGCGAGGCGGGTCGGGCCACGAGTTCGATCGAGGACAGGATCGAGGTCGAACACCCCGACGGTCTTGCCTGCATCTCGAGCAAGGTTGTCATGTTCAAATCGACGGACGGTGCGAGGTCGCCGGCGATAAAACAGTGACGTTGAACGACGTCGCCGACGCAACGCTGCGGTCGGACGCTCTGGAATGATTCGATCAGGTCGGCACGAGGTCGGATAATCGGGAACACGAAGGAAAACGGACCCGGCCAACCCGCATTTCTTGAGCAGATCGGCCCGGTGCTCTCGGCCGACGTAGACGGAAGGCGTCGTGAAAGGTTGCCATTCGCCGAATGTCCCTTGCAAGGAGACCTGGTCAGGCAGGATCCTGTCGATTCAGGGAACCGGGTGCGCACCCGTAGCACGGCTCACGCGAAAGTCGCGGACGATGGGCCAAAATGTTTCCTCCATCGTCCGGCGGGTATCAAACTTGATCGCCTTACGAACCCCGGTTTATTCGATATGGGCATCGGGCGGTCGATGCGTGCGACGTTCACCGCAATCTCTCCCGTGTGTCCCCCGTTCCGCTGCTGACAGTTGCCGGGGAGTTGATCGCGTCCGCGACGCGGGTGTACAGAAGTTGATTGAGTTGCGCTCAGGGAATCATTGTGATGACGATTTTTTTTGAAAGGAATTTCCAGCGAGGGTTCGGTACCTTCGCGTTGACCGGAAACGAGCTGAAAACGGCTGTCACGGCTGCGGTCGAGGTTGGCTACCGCGCATTCGATACGGCCCAGATGTACCGGAACGAGGCCGACACGGGCGCGGCGCTGAAGGCGACCGGCATTCCGCGAGGCGAGTTCTGCATCACGACAAAGGTGCATCCGGACAATTTCGGCGAAAACCGGTTTCTGGAATCCGTCGAGCAAAGCCTGACCGCGTTGCAGGTTGACCAGGTCGATGTCCTACTTCTGCATTGGCCTCCGATCGGAGGAAATGTGGCCCCGTCACTTCGCCTGCTGCAGCAAGCCCTTGACCGGGGGCTGACGCGAAACATCGGCGTTTCAAACTACACGGTCGCCATGATGAACGAGGCCGTGGCCGTCGTCGACGTACCGATCGTGACCAACCAGGTGGAGTTTCACCCTTTGCTCGACCAGAGCAGGTTACTTGCCGGCGCCAGCAAAGCGGGAATCCCGTTGTCGTCGTATTGTTCGGTTGCGCGCGGCCTGATCCTGAAGTCTCCCGAACTCGCGGAAATCGGTGCATCCTACGGCAAGTCGGCAGCCCAGATCGCGCTCCGGTGGATCTTTCAAAAAGGTATCAGTATCAACGTGATGTCATCGAATCCGGCGAATATCCGAGCGAATTTTGACATCGTGGACTTTTGCCTCAGCTGCGTCGACATGGCGAGGATCGAGAGGCTTTCGGAACGAAACTACAGAATCGTCCAAGCAGATGTCTCGCCGTGGGCGCCCGATTGGGACTGACTTTCGGAGTGTCCCCGGTCCACGTTCCTACTGGTTGCCACGAATTGGGTCTGCCGCCTTTTCGGCAATCATGATGGTCGTCGCGTTGGTGTTTTAACCGATGAGGCTCGGCATGCCTAAGCTGTCGCAAATCCGGAACCCGTCAATCCCGTGAACGCGCAGTTGCGGATCGACGACTGATTTGCCGCCCGTGCCAATATTGCAGGTACATTTCGGATGATAGGATGAGCGTCCGAACTGGCGGGCGTAGGCTTCGAAGTCCTGCAGGGTCCTGACCGCCTCATCCGGAAAACGGATCCGCCTGATATGCCTCGCGAGGGACGGTTGCATGAAAATGGCGCCGCTGATCTGCACGCCTTCGACCGAGGTCTGGAGGTCGTAGGGTTCCGCCAGGAAATTAGGATCAATGACGGGCGGGTCCTCCGGCTTTGCCGAGCGAAGCCGAACTGTTCACCGGCTCCCGGGCCGCAAGGTATACGAGTTGAGTGAGGGAAATCCCGGAAGAACCTGCGGGGACACCCGGGACACGGGTTGCAGCGCCTGCCGCCGCCAGGAAGTGGAATTGCAGGTTCGGGACCTCCAACCCCTTGTCGGCGAACCAGAAAGCGCCGCCTTCGACGACATTTGAGGTCACCGGCCCGGTCTTGAACAGCACATACTGCATCCCGGCGAGCGCGGCCCGATGCCAGGACTTGTACGGTTCCAGACTCGCATGTCTGTTCATTTCGAAAATAATGTCGATCCCGAAATGTTCATTCAGGTTTTCGCCGACCCTTGCATGTCCCGGATTACATCAATGCCGAGGCTTCTCAGGTGAGTCGCCGGCTCAAGGCCTGACAGAATCAGCAACTTTGGCGTTCCGATTGCGTCGGCCGTCACGATGACTCCCGACCCCGCCGTGACCGAAACACGGTTTCTGCCCCGGACATACTCGACCCCGGTCGCGCGGCTTCCGGAAAACGCGATACACCTGACCAGGCCATTCGTTTCCACCTTCAGGTTGGTGCGGTCCAGGACCGGTCGGAGATAACCGATCGCGGCGAATCGCCATGATTCCGCGCATTGTTCCAGCCGCTAACGACCGGCTGTTGCCGAATGCTTGCCAGACGGCAGGACGCCGATGTTGACTTCGATTCAGTTGCAGGTCCGTGACACGGCCAGGCGATATGCCGATGACGCCTCAAGGCCCCGCGTAGAAGACCTCGATCGCGCGGGCGAGTTCCCTGAAGACCTGTACAGGGAGATGGCGGGACTGGGACTGTTCGAAATCGGGGTTCCGGAGCCCATGGGTGGTCCCGGTTTCGATACGGTGACCAACGCCCTGATCATGGAAGAGCTGTCCCGGGGATATGCGTCGGTAGCCGGCCAGCGCGGATTGATCGAACTGGTCTCGACATTGCTCGTGCGCCACGGATCCGGCGAACAGCGTGCTCGATAGTTACCGGGCATTCACGAGGCCGAGATCAAGGTCGTCGCCTATTGCATCACCGAGTCTGTGGCCGGCAAGGACGTTTCGGGCATTAGGGCGACCGCAACCCGCGATGGAGCCGGCTTGCGATTGAACGGTAGCAAGATCTGGATACACAATGCCCCCGTCGCCGATCTGGGTAATGTCCTTGTGCGCACGAGGAGAACGCTGGTGCCAGGAACATGTCGAACATGGTCGGCGACCTCCATTCCGACGGTGTCGGCCGAGGGCCGAAAGAACGGAAAGTGGGTCAGCGTGCCAACCTGATCGGGTCTTTGACATTTGACGACGTCCCGTTGCCGGGAGATGCATTGCTCGGCGAAAAAAACCGGGGCTTTCACATCATGATGAGCGTTCTCGTCAAGGGCTGGGTGGGGATCGGCGCTCTTTCGGTCGGAATCGCGCAGGCGGACCTGGAGGCGAGTGTCGCCTTCGCCGGCAAGCGCAAACAGTTCGGCAAGGAAATCGCCCGGTTCCAGGGCGTGCAATGGATGCTTGCCGACATGGCGAAGGAAATCGCCGCATCAAGGCTCCCGGTTCTTGACGCCGCCGGGAAACTGGAACGAGGGGAATTCGCGACGATGTCGTGCTCGATGGCCAAGTGCTTCGCCGCAGGCGAGGCGCTTGCGCGCACGGAGGACCCGGTTCAGGTATTCGGAGGATCAGGTTACATTCGTGGCTTCAAGGTAGGGCGCTTGTACAGGGACGCCAAGATTTGCCAGATCTACGAGGGAACCTACCGGATCCAGCAAATGATCCTTCACGGGAACTCATCAAAAGACGCAGAATTCGAGAACGAACAGTCCGAAAAGCCGCGCGCCCGCTCTCCGTTTGCGGTCCCGATCATTGACGCGTCGGTGTTTCGGAAGGCAATGCTACGCCAACATGAGGAAATACGCCTCCTTGCCAGAACGGCGGCGAAAACGGCGCGAAGGCAGTATGTCGTGAAGCCCGTAAGGTCGGCCTTACTTCATTCTGTCGCAGGCTTCCGGCCATGAACCGCGTTCATCCCTGACACGCAAAGGAACAAAAAATGACCAATGCCAGTTTCAAGATCGGTGACAAGGTAGAGCTTAAGTCAGGCGGCCCGCCAATGACCGTCGATTACGTTCACACGTCCAGCAAGAACGTCACATGCAGGTGCGTTTGGTTTGTCGTGACCGAGCCCCACCGTGAGATGCATTCCGCAGATTCGTTGCGGCGCGCGAATTTGCGCCGGACCTGTTCATCGTAACTGGACCTGGTACGACGCTTGGCGGGGCGGTGGCGCAATCACTGATCAACTGCGGATGGCACGGGTTGCGCAACAAGCCCGGGTTCCAAGACCTGCAAAGCAAGACACCACTTCTGATTTCCATGGGGCGCGATGACCAAAGACCCCTCGTCACGAAAGGACATTGAGATGACACACCAAGCCGTATTGAAAGCCGCTGAACTGGGCCCGTTGGAGACTGAAGGCGGCACGCTTGCCGTCCGCTCGCCCATCGATGGGGCGACGGTGGCCCATGTGACGAAAACGTCCGTGGCCAACATGCCCGCAATTGTCGCCCAATCGCAGGAGGCATTCAAAGCCTGGCGCACCGTGCCTGCCCCACGCCGCGGAGAGCTTGTCCGACTGCTGGGCGAGGAACTGCGCGCCGCCAAGGACGCGCTTGGTGCCGTGGTCACGCTGGAGGCGGGCAAGATCACATCCGAAGGCCTCGGCGAAGTGCAGGAGATGATCGACATCTGCGACTTCGCGGTCGGCCTGTCGCGCCAGCTTTATGGTCTGACCATCGCGTCGGAGCGCCCTGGACACCGGATGATGGAAACCTGGCATCCGATGGGACCGTGCGGCGTCATCACCGCATTTAATTTTCCGGTCGCTGTCTGGTCCTGGAATGCCACGCTCGCGCTTATCTGCGGCAACCCGGTGATCTGGAAGCCGTCCGAGAAAACGCCGCTGACGGCCTTGGCTTGCATGAAAATCCTCGGACGCGCGCTTGCGCGGTTCGGCGATGCCCCGGATGGGCTCGTTCAACTGGTCGTTGGCGGGCCAGAATTCGGGGAGGTTTTGGTTGGCTCGCGGGACGTGCCGATTGTCAGTGCGACAGGCTCCACGCGGATGGGCGGAATCGTCGGGCCAAAGGTTGCTGCCCGCTGGGGGCGTCCCATTCTGGAGCTTGGCGGCAACAACGCCATGATCGTCGCGCCATCCGCTGATCTGGAAATGGCGGTGCGGGCCATTGTGTTCTCGGCCGTGGGCACCGCTGGGCAACGCTGCACCACGCTGCGCCGGCTGATCGTGCATAATTCGATCAGGGACGATCTGGTTGCAAAACTGGTCAAGGCCTATGCCAGCCTGCCGATCGGCGATCCCCGCGCGGAAGGCACCCTGATTGGGCCACTTATCGATCAGGAGGCCAGCGAACGGATGCAAACCGTGCTGGCGGCGGCACGATCCGAGGGCGGCGTTGTGCATGGGGGCGGTGTCGCCCATGGCGTCGGGGGCGGGGCCTATGTTGCCCCCGCAATCGTCGAAATGCCGTCGCAAACCAAGACGGTCGAAACCGAAACCTTTGCGCCGATCCTTTATGTGATGGGCTACTATGACTTCGCTGAAGCGATGGCGCTGCATAACGGCGTGCCGCAGGGGCTGTCGTCGAGCATCTTCACGCTCAACATTCGCGAGGCCGAGGCGTTTCTGTCGGCGGCGGGTTCGGACTGCGGCATTGCCAACGTTAATATCGGACCGTCCGGCGCCGAAATCGGCGGTGCGTTTGGCGGAGAAAAAGAAACCGGCGGCGGGCGCGAGAGTGGTTCGGATGCCTGGAAGTCCTACATGCGGCGGCAGACAAATACGATCAACTACTCCGCCGAGCTCCCGCTTGCTCAGGGTGTGAAGTTCGACATCTGAACACAGGCCTGGATAAACAGGCAGGTTTTCCCGGTGAGCGACGCCATTCGTCCTCGTCGGCCTCAGGTCGAAAACCGGCGGCGGGCACCAACTGCCTCATCCATGCCACCAACGGTGCGCAATACCGCTGTCCTGCGCGCGGCGCGGGTGATCCAGTCGGCAAGGTCCTGCGTTCCGCGAGTGGTGGCAGCGCCTGGGGAGAGCGCCATCATGTAGCTCATCATCGTTGGCCGTTCCGGCCCGATCTGGCGAAGGCGTGCTTGCCGCCGGTCATCCAGCACCAGTAGCCTTGGCAGAACCGCAAGCCCCGCCCCGTTTTCGACCGCCGCCAGCAATGTTGCGCAATGGTCGTGGCAGGTGCCAAAGGGCGGATCGGCCGCGCTGTCCAGCCAGTCGTCCCAGGCATCGGTCTGCGAGGACAAGCGCAGCAACGGTCCCGTCCGTAGCAGTTCCTCATCCGAACGCCCGGCGGCGGCCTGCTTGCTGACCACCGCAACCAAGGAGCTGTGAAACAGCAGCGTTTCTCCGGTATGCGCGGTCTCTGGCCGGGCTACGCGGATATGGATGTCCGCTTCTACCAGCGATGGGGTTTCGGTCTCGGCGGTTTGAAGGTTGATCTCTACTTCGGGGCAATGCCGCCGAAACTCTTCCAGCACCGGAAGAAGCCAGCCCAGGGTTAGCGCCGCATCGGCCTTGACGGTAACGGTGCGGTGTTGGCTGGCCTCATCGAGCAGATCACGTGTGGTGCGGTCGATCTGAGCCAGGATACTTTGAACCTGCGGTAGGAGAATGCGCCCAAAACGGGTCAGCTGTGCCTGATGGCCCCCGCGCGACATCAGGACAACGTTCAGCTGATTCTCCAGCTTGCGCACCCGCTTCGTCACCGCCCCTTGCGACAGCGACAACTCCTCCGCAGCGCGCGAAAAACTCAGATGCCGGGCCGTCGCCTCGAAGGCGATCAGTCCGGATATTTGAGGGATCGAACGGCGCGGCAGGTGCATTTCAGAACCTTCCTCGGGGTGGCGTCAACTGGAGCAGGAGGTGGAAAACGTCCGCCCAAGGTGGCGATCCATCAGATACTTCGCGGCGTAGTAATCCATGTGACTGCCCCCGCCGTTCTTGAGCATCGTGATCTCATCCGCCGATTGGCGCCCCGAACGCCTGCCCTGCACCAGTTCGAAATAGTCGGCCTTCACATCATCCATCGTGATAACGCCGCGTTCGAGCGGACCCAGAAACTCGCCTGACCTTTCGGTGGTCTGGCGGTGATCGACAAAAATCGTCGCGCGGCGCAGAACATCGTCATCGGCCTCGCGCATCTGCGGCGTGAAGGACCCGACAAGATCAACATGCGCCCCGGGTCTAAGAATCGCGCCCTTAAGGTGCGGGGTGGGCGCCATTGTGGCGCTGGTGATGATATCGGCCTCGGCCACGGCTGCGTCCAGATCGTCCATCACCGCGATCTCGATCCCCTCCGTCGCCAGCTTCTCAGACATCGCTTCGGCATTGGCACGGGTGCGGTTCCAGACCCTCAGCCGTTTAAGGTTAGGGCGCACCGTCAGATGCGCCTTGACCAGATATGGCGCCAGCCCACCTGCGCCGATGATCAGAAACTCCTCCGCATCCTCGCGAGAGAGCAGCTTGGAGCCAAGCGCGCTGTCGCAGGACGTCTTCTTGAAGATCATCGCCTCGCCCTCGATGGCGGCTTGCGGGATACCGGTTTTCCCATCGACGAACATGTAGGTCGAGTTCACCGTGGGCGTGCCATGCCGCGCCTTGTTGTTGGGGAACGACGTGACGAGCTTGACCAGTATCCCTTCTTGTGGCTGCCACGCTGGCAGAATGATCAGCGCGTCGGCGGCACCGTCGGTATTTGGCACCTCATAGATCGTTCGGTCATTCTTTTCCGGCATGCCGTGGCGATGGGCGGTTTCAAACGCGGCGATCAGGCCCGCAAAGTCGGTCAGTTCATGTACGCGGTCGGCGTCGATTACTTCCATGTGGGGTCTCCATTCATGGGATGTCAGGGGTCTCGGCGAGCACCACCGCGTCGGACGGGGCGCAATGGCCCGTGATCTCAGCGTCGGGTGCGGATTTGCCGCGGGTTTCGATCTGGATTACCTCGTCATTCGCCAGCCGCAGCGACAGATGCGTGCGGTTGCCCAGATACATCCGGTCGCTCAGTTGCCCTTCGACGCGCAGGTCGCGGTTTGCATCTCCGGGGCCCGCGCTGATCGCGTCGGAACGGATGACGATTGTGGCGTCCTCGCCCTCGGCCGGGTGGCGGGGGCTGGTGATTTGGCTTTGGGGCAGGGTCCAGTCCTGCCCGAGAAGGTGCAATGTGATCGTGTCCCCGCCGATGTGCAGCACACGCGCGGTGGAAAGATTTGCCGCCCCCACGAACCGCGCTGCGAAGATCGTGGCGGGGCGCAGGTAGATCTCCTCCGGCGGGCCGATCTGTTCGATACGGCCCGCATTCATCACGGCGATCTGATCAGACATCGACATCGCCTCTTCCTGATCATGGGTAACAAAGACAAAGGTCTTGCCGGTCGACCGCTGGATGCTCTTTAGCTCCTGCTGCATCTGCCTCCGCAGGCTAAGATCCAGCGCGCCCAGCGGTTCGTCCAGCAGCAGCGCATCGGGATCGGGCGCCAGCGCGCGTGCCAGGGCAACCCGCTGGCGCTGCCCGCCTGAGAGCTCGTCGGGAAAGCGGCCAGCGATTTCGGGCAGCTGGATCAGGTCCAGGAGCTCAGCCGTGCGCTTGCTGACTTCCGCTCGCGTCATGCCCTGCATCTCGCAGCCGAACCCGATATTTGTGGCGACGTTCATATGCGGAAAGAGGGCATAGTCCTGAAAGACCATTTTGACAGGCCGGCTGTGGGCCGGTGCATCGGTGATATCGCGCCCCGCCACCCGAATGCGGCCCTTGTCCGGCGTGATGAACCCTGCGATGGCCCGCAAGATCGTTGATTTGCCACAGCCCGACGGCCCCAGCAGCGACAGGAATTGTCCTTGACCGATCCGCAGCGACAGTTCGAGCACGGCAGGGGTGCCGGAAAAGCTCTTGCTGATGCGCACAAGCTCGATCGCGGGCGTGCCGGTCATCGGCCGCCCCTCCCGCTGCGCAGGAACCTTCCAGCAAAGTGGCCAAAACCGGTGGTGACCAGCAACACGATGGTCGACACCGCCGCAAGTCCCGGATCAAAGCCGAACCGCAGGCGGGAATAGAGCATAACGGGAAAGGTCTGTTCAAAGCCGCCAAGAAAGAAAGAGCGCACGAAGTCCTCGAACGACAATAGCAACGAGAAAATCAGCGCGCCCAGGAGTGCAGGTCCCAGATAGGGCAGAGTAACCCGGAAGAGCACGATAAATTCATCCGCGCCAAGATTTCGGGCGGCGTCCACCAGATTGCGGTTCATGGTATCGAGCCGCGTCAGCACCATCACCACCACAAAGGGCATGGAGGCGACGGCGTGGCCAAGCGCGATGGCTAGCAGCCCCGTCTCCAGCCCGATGCGCCCCGCAAAGATGCGCAGCGAGATGGCCGAGACGATGACGGGAATAAACGCAGGCAGCATGATAACGACCATGAACGCGCCGCGCGCCAGCCCGCTGGTGCGCGCCACCAGAAAGGCGGTGGGCAGCCCGATCACCAGTGACAAAACCGTCGCCATCATTGACACGCGCAATGACAGCCAGAGGCTTTCCTGAATGTCGCGATCGAAGAGAACCTCCCGATACCAGTCGCTTGTCCAGGCCTGGATCGGGAATGCAACGAAATTGGAATCACGAAACCCCATGACGGCCATCACCAGAAGCGGCGTGAAGAGGTAAAGCACGAAAAGCCAGAAAATCCCGGGCAGGGCGAGGTTGCGAAGCGCGGTCATCTGCCGAGCCTCCGCCGGGGCTGGGCGACGGCGATAAAGAGCCCTGCAATGGCCAGCGCCGCCAGCGTCAGCATCAGGCTGAACGCGCTGCCCTGTGGCCATGATGCCCCGGCCTTGGAGAAGATCTGGGCAATGGTCGCTGGAAACAGCGTCGTATCCGGCCCGCCCAAAAGCTGCGGCATCGCGTAGAGACCGACCACCAGCAGAAAGACCAGCGTGCAGCCCGCCACGATCCCGGGCCGCGCCAGCGGCAGGATGATCCGCGTCAGCCGGTGGCGGCCCGAGGCACCGAGGTTTGCCGCCGCCTCCAACAGGTTGTCGTCGATCTTCTCGATCGCTGAGTAAAGCGGTAACAGCATGTAGAGAGAGCCGAGGTAGACCACCCCGACCATCATCGAAAACCCGTTGTAGAGCAGCTCGTACGGCACCCCGGGCAGGCCGAGCCAGCCAAAAAACGAGTTCACCGCCCCGCGATTTGCCAGCATCAAGATCCAGGCGAAGCTGCGGATGATCTCGC
Organism: Paracoccaceae bacterium; assembly: GCA_026707935.1. Classification (GTDB taxonomy): domain Bacteria; phylum Pseudomonadota; class Alphaproteobacteria; order Rhodobacterales; family Rhodobacteraceae; genus JAPPHA01. Next base: position 2,500 of record JAPOVX010000181.1, on the reverse strand, counting down.
TGACCCAAAAGGGCGCGATTACCAGAAGCAGCATCCGTGTTCGCTGGTTCCGCGGCGCGACCTTGGAGATGTAGTAGGCCACCGGAAAGACAACGATCAGCGTGACGGCGGTGACCGCAAAGGCAAAGACAAAGCTGCGGAAAAAGGCGTTCAGGTAGAGCGGGCGCTCAAACAATGACTGATAGTGGGTGAGAGAATAGACCGGTGCTTCGCCTACTGGCACAGGATATTCCGTGTAGAAGCTGATGGCGATCATCTGAATAAGCGGCGCGGCATTGGCCAGCACGATCCAGATCACCGGGATCAGCGCCACCATCACCAGCCGAAACGCGGGCGAGGTCGCCAGAAGATGCGTCAGCGCCCGATAGAGCGCAAACCGACGCAGGAAAATCAGCAAGTCTGTCATTCAGGGCCTTACAAGCGAGCGGGGGTTAGCTGCCGCACCAACCCCCTTCTCTGGGAGAACCGGTCAGGCAGCGCGGATTTCCTCTGCCGCCTTGTCGATCAGACCAAAGATGAAGGCCGCCGTCTCCACATTGACCCAGGACAGGCGCGAGCGTTCCTCCGAGGTCAGTGACAGCGCCTCCCGTTCCTGCGGAGTCAACAGCGCTTCAGTCCCCTTGATGGTGGAACTCAGGCCGGTCGAACGCACAATCGATGCCCCGTTCTCAGGGTCGCCCAGCAAGGCGTTCAGGAAGATATAAGCATTGTCCATATTCTTGGCGCCGTTGACCACATTCAGCCCGTAGGCATAGGCTTGTCCGCCCTCCTTCGGGATCGTGTATCCGGCCGAGAACCCGTCGATGATCAGTTGCGAGGACGGCCCCGATCCGGCCTGCGCCAATGCGATATCGCCGGTGACCATCATCTGCTGCACTTCGGTCGCCGCGTCATAATAGCGGCGGACAAGGTGCTTGTGCTCGATCAGGAAATCGCGCGCCTCATCCACGGCTTTCTGGGCCGCTGCGACATCATCACCATAAGACACCGCAGAACCGTCATGACCCAGATACCCCATGACCATCGGGAAGAAATCCTGAATCTGATAGGCCGTCTGCTTGGCGTAGTTTTCGTCAAACATGATCGCCCAGCTATCGGGGCGCTCCTTGATGACCTCGGTGTTGTAAAGAAGGCCCGAGGACACAACCACCAAGGGCACGCCCCAGACACTGCCACTGCGCGACACCCAGCTCGCGGTGGCGTACTCTTCCTCGACCTTGTCCCAGTTGGCCAGCTTGGCAGGGTCGATGGGCGACAGCAGATCGGCATCGACGAACTGATAGAACCGGTGCCCGGCACATGACACAATGTCCGCGCTGTAATCGCCCTGTTCCGCCTTCATCAGGTTGAACATTTCGCCTTGGTCGGTCATCAGCCGGATATTCACCTTGATGCCGGTATTGTCTTCGAAGGCGTCGCGAAAGTCATCGGTGACAAAGCCGTCGTAGGCCCAGACGTTCAACTCGCCCGATTGCGCATGGGCACGGCGGACAAGGAAGGGCGCGGCCAGCGCGGCCAGCCCGGTGGTTGCTGCAATGCGCCCGAAGGCACGGCGTGTAATTTGCTTTGTCATGGTTTCCTCCTTTGAATGGCATCCCCGCGCGGCAGGCAGCGCCGCCTTATTTTTTTACTATAGGTTTGGCTTAGCCTTGGGGCGCAGAATGCGATTGGCGGTCCAATCGCCGATCCAACCCACCATGCAATGGATAACTTCACATAATATGACCCTAAAAAGAGGTTCAGAACACTTTAAAAACTCTTATCAACTGCATAAACTCAATTTATGGTAATGCGGCGCCATATGCCCTCGGCGCGGTCGCTTCTGGTTTTCGAGGCCGCCGCGCGGCTGGGCAATTTCTCGCAGGCCGCGGAAGAGCTGAATGTGACGCAGCCCGCGGTCAGCCATGCAGTGTCGACGCTGGAAAAGCACCTCGAGCAGAGGCTTTTCGTGCGCACGGGGCCAAAACTGACCCTGACGGAACATGGCGAGCGGCTAAGCCAAGCGACCTCGCGCGCATTTGACGACATCGAAGGGGTGATCAACGAGATCAGAAACCCGCAAGAGGACCGCGAGATCGTGATGCTGTCACTCTCGACCGGGCTGGTGACCCACTGGCTGCTGCCCCGTTATGACCGCTTCCGAAACGAGTTTCCGCACCTTGACCTGCAGTTCCAGTTGCTGCCGGGCAGCGTTGGCGGACCGCTCAACAGTTGCGATCTGGGCCTGCGTGTGGCGGCGGGCAAGGATCGGCTCCAGATCAGCGGGTGGTTCGCCCCCGAACGGGTGCTGGCGGTCGGTACGCCGGGATACCTGCGGGACCACGGGCCATTGCAGGCTGCTGATGCACGCCATACGCTGATCAGCCTGCGACGGGTGATCTATGGCTGGCCGGATTTTCTGGCCTCGGTCGGGCAGGTCGATCTTGGCCCGTTTGAGCACTTGTCTTTTCCCGATTATTCCGTGGTGCTGCAGGCGGCCATTGGAGGGCAGGGGCTGGCC
>JAPOVX010000263.1 GCA_026707935.1 Paracoccaceae bacterium | reverse complement strand
TGCAGTGGTCATTGTAGACCAGGAGGATGACGTCCGCGTTGGCCTGTTTCATCCATTCACGCGACTTCCTGAACCCGGCGAAACATGGTTTCCAGTACGGCGCCCCGGTGTTCCCGGTATCCATTGCGACACCAATCGCAGGCACGTGCGAACAACCCATACCTGCAGTGATGCGGGCCATCAGTTCTCTCCCTTTTCATCCCATTCGTGTTGATAACGGTTGCCTTCGGGAGGGCGTCCTCCTTCGACCATCATCTTGCGATAGGCTTCGTTCCCCATGCCGGTCATGATGCCGGCCAACTGTTGAAAGTTGATCCCGTCATTGGCGGCAAGCTTGCTGGTGTAGTAGATGTTCCCCCCTAGCGCGAGCATCTGGTTCCAGTCGCGATCACGAACTGCCTGGCGCTGCTCCGGTGTCATGGGATAGCCGTCCATGTAGGCCTCTTCGTCCGCATTGAAAGCGTCGCGATTCTCCTGACGCCGCAACGAGATGCAGAATTGATTGAGGTGGTACCCCTGGCGTCCCCGGTCGGCGTCGAAGACGAACGTGCCGGGAATGTCCTCGTAGTCCTTTTTCAAGCCCATGAGCACTCTTCTCCTTTTCGATCATGTCTCTTCACTGGCCAGGCCGGTCAGAATGGCGTCGGTTATCGCGGAAATGTCGTGCGCCCCAAGGTCGCCGGCATCGAGACCCAGCGAGCCGGCCTCTCGCTGGCGCGCGCATGTTGCTTCCGCCATGTGGGGGGCGATCCCCAATTCGCGCAGCGCCTGCACCACTTCCTGCATTTCGGTTGCCCTGCGTGTCCCGTGGGTGAGCGCGCGCTCGAGCATGTAAGGCACCCGGCGCTGCCAATCGAAACCGGGGAAAGTGGCTTCCAGCGATGCGAGAACATCGGCATCGATTCCTGCCTTGCGGCCTGCCAGGAAACACTCGAGGGTCAGTGCCTCGAGTCCCTTGATCATGACAGACCTGACCATCTTGCGCACGGATGCGGCTCCGACGTCAACTCCGGCGATCTCCGTCTCCATCCCGAGCGCACGCGTCGCTTCCAGTGCGGCCTGCGCCTCCGCTCCCGCCAGGAGACAATGCGATCTGTGTAGCCGGGGGTGCACGGGCGTCATGATGGCAACGTCGACATAGCGGCCGCTCGCCGCCGAGATCATCGCGGCAGCGCGGCGTTTCGTACCGGGGGCGCAGCTGTTGCAGTCGAGAAACAGGGCGCCGCCGAGGTTCGCCCGCGCCGCTTCCGCGGCCGCGGCCTCCGCCTGTTCGGCCGTGACGAGTGAAAAAATCAGGCAGGCATCCCTGCAGGCGTCGGCGGACGTTGCCTCTCCGATGACATCGCATTCGGCGTAGTCGCCGCGTTTTGCCCGGGCCTGGGGGCCGTCGGTCTTGATGTCGAAGGCCCGCATGACGTGGGGGCCGCCTTCCCGGCGCAACCCCTTGGCGAATGCCTGCGCGGCTTCGCCAAATCCCAGGAACGTGATTCTGGAGCTGGTTTTGGCCACGGATGGCTCCTTTCAGGTTCCCTTGAGAGTTAACACCCGGGGCATGGCCGACGCCAATTCAAATGACTGGGCGAGCATTGAAAAAAGCTATGGCTTCGTCATTTGGAGCGGTTAAGGGAAGGGAGTTTGCTGAAATGATGCAGGTGCGCAATGAACTGTGCCTGGGTTTCGGTTGGTCGCCAGTCCTTGCGGTAGGTGAGACCGATATCCCGGAAATGGCCCGCAAGGGGAATGTCGAGCGTGGCGATCATTCCCAGTCTCTCGTCAACACTGATCTGATGGCGGGAGACCACCGAGATGTAGTTTCCTTCGGACAGGATGCCCCTCAGGGTCGCCATGGAAGACGAGACTACCCGGACCGGCGTCTGCTTTCGCTCGTGAATGCGCAATGTCTCGAACAGGTATTGTCCGGCAGGGGTTTCCCTGGGCGGCGCGATCCATGGATAGGCCAGCGCATCTTCCAGCTCGAGGTTTCGCTGTCTCGCCAGCGGGTGACCGGGATGAGCGACAATGGCCAGGGCGTCGCGAAAGAGGAACTCTTGCTCCACGTCGTCGGCGGGGGCCGGATGACGCAATGCGCCGATCAGGCAATCCAGATCGCCTTCGCGCAGTGACCGCAGCAACTCCGCATATCGCCCGTCGATCACGCGCACCTGGACGCCTTCGGTCGAACTGACCATCGCGTGCACCGCCTGCGGCACGATCGCCGTCCGGGCAAGAGGCAGGCTCCCGAGAACAAACGTGCCCTTGTCTTCGCCCAGCTCGCGGGTGATTTCCTCAAGACCCTGCCGAATTTCAGATTGAGCCAGCTTGGCTCCGAGAACAAAGGCATCTGCAGCCGGGGTGAGCATCACGCCCGAAGGGCGGGCGGCGAAGAAAGGCACGCCCGAAAGTGCTTCAAGGCTGCGCGCGGTCCTGTGCACCGTGGGTTGAGACAGGCCGAGGGCGCGGGCCGCGACGGTGAAGCTGCCAGTGTTGGCGATCGCGATCAGATTGCGCAACTGGGCGGCCGTAACCGAGAGGTCAAAGGCCGGGACCGGGCGTCTCGGGCTTGTCTTGCCGCCAGCGCGTGTAGCCGCGCGTGCACCGTCCCGGAGGTGTTTCAGCGCCGCCGCGGCGCGCCGTTCAAAGGCAGCCCCGCAATTCGTGAGCGAGAACCGCTGACGCCGCCGGAACAACAACGGTGCTCCGACATCGGACTCCAGGCGGGCAATGGCCTGGGTTGCCGCCGGCTGGGAGAGATGACAGTGTTCGGCTGCCGCCGAGACGGAGCCCTTGCGTGCGGCTTCGATGAATACCCGCATGTGCCGGATGTTGGGGAATCCGTTCTTCATGTGTCTCGCAGTTTGGCCGCTATGCCTTTTACTTATTTTAGATACTCAATTCGAAATAGGCAATCCGCTCCCGGTGACGTTAGGGTAGTCCGGAAGAGGCTGGTGCCGCCGGCCTGAACCGAGACGAGCAGGAGCTTCGCGACATGTCCGAAAAGAAAACCGCACTGGTGATCAGTGCACATTCCGCAGATTTCGTATGGCGTGCCGGGGGGGCGATCGCCCTGCACCAGGCGAAAGGCTACGAAGTGACGGTCGTCTGCCTCTCCTTTGGCGAACGCGGCGAGAGTGCGAAGCTGTGGAAGCAGGAAGGCATGACCCTTGGAAAAGTCAAGGCGGCACGTCGTGGCGAGGCCGAGAATGCGGCCGCCGCGCTTGGCGTGAACGACATCCGTTTCCTCGACGTGGGTGATTACCCCCTGGATTTGGGGCGCGAGACTCAGGAGCGGATGGTCGACGTGATCCGCGAAACCCAGCCCGGTTTCATGATGTCCCATTCGAAATGGGATCCTTACAACACCGACCACATGAATGCGACGCAGTTCGCCCTGGAATGCCGGATGATCGCGCAGGCCTGGGGCCACAACCCGGGGGAAAAGGTGCTTGGTGCTCCGCAGCTTTACCTGTTTGAGCCGCATCAGACCGAACAGATGGGGTGGAAACCCAGCGTTTTCCTCGACATCACCGAGGTTTGGGACAGGAAGTGGGCCGCGATCCAGTGCATGCAGGGCCAGGAACACCTGTGGAATTTTTACAAGAACGTGGCCGAGAACCGCGGCAACCATTTCCGCCGCAACTCCGGTGGAATGGCCGGTGGCCGGCCCGCACGATACGCCGAAGGCTTCCAGGAAATCTTCCCGCGCACGGTGGATGAACTGGAATGACGTACCAGCCGGGAACGATGGGCGTTGTCGTCCAGAACATCGAGCGCATCGACCAGGAGATCATTGACGGGCTGGCGGAATGTGGCGTTTCCACGGTGCATGAAGCGCAGGGACGCAAAGGCCTCTTGGACGACTGCATGCGTCCGATCTTTTCCGGTGCGCGAATCGCCGGATCGGCCCTGACCATCCTGGCGCCGCCTTGCGACAACTGGATGATTCACGTCGGAATCGAGCAGCTGAAACGCGGCGACGTCATGCTCATGGGTACGGTAACGCCGTCGAATGCCGGGTATTTCGGCGATCTGCTGGCAACGTCGGCCTTGGCGCGGGGATGTCGCGGCATGATCATTGATGGCGGGGTTCGCGACGTGCGCGACCTGACCGAAATGGGCTTTCCGGTTTGGGCAAGGTCGGTGCACGCACAGGGCACGATCAAGGAGACGCTCGGATCGGTGAACGTGCCGGTTGTCTGCGCGGGTGAACTCGTCAACCCGGGCGATATCGTCGTGGCCGATGATGACGGTGTCTGCATTGTCCGGCGTGAAGAGGCGGCCAGTGTACTGGAAAAGGCGCAAGCGCGCGAGGCAAGCGAGGCAGACAGGCGGGTGCGCTTTGAAGCGGGCGAACTGGGGCTCGATATCTACGGCATGCGGAAACGGTTGGCCGAAAAGGGCCTGAAGTATGTCTGAAGGGCGCTGAGCCCGGCGCAGCCGGAAGCGTTGGGGTCGCCAGGTTCTGCCGCGCGCCCCGGGATTCGAATGGCCAAGGGTCAATTCGAAGGGCAAGAGTCGAACAAACAGGCAAGAGAGGCCAGAAAGGAAAGCGCCGGGATGACGACTGGAGTGCGCTGCATGTGGATGCGCGGCGGAACGTCGAAGGGCGGGTATTTCCTGGACGAAGACCTGCCTGCCGCCCCGGCGGCGCGCGATTCGATGCTGCTGAGGATCATGGGGTCTCCCGATTTCCGTCAGATCGACGGTATGGGAGGAGCCGACCCTTTGACCTCGAAGGCGGCGGTGGTCAGGAAATCCGAACGCGACGGCGTGGATGTCGACTACCTGTTCCTGCAGGTCTTCGTGGACCAGCCCTTGGTAGGCGATGTCCAGAACTGCGGAAACATCCTTGCGGGAGTCGGGCCATTTGCCATCGAGCGCGGGCTGGTCGCGGCGCGAGACGGCGAAACGCCGGTGACCATCCATATGGAAAACACCGGGCAGGTGGCCGTTGCGCGTGTGGCAACGCCCGGTGGCATCGTCAGCTATTCGGGGGAGGCCAGGATTGACGGGGTGCCGGGGGGGTCTTCGCCCATTCCGGTTTCCTTCAAGGACACGGCCGGGTCGACCTGCGGTGCGTTGCTGCCAAGCGGGAATGCTGCCGACGTGGTGGAAGGCATCGAGGTCACGATGATCGACAACGGGATGCCGTGTGTCGTGATGCGGGCCGACGAGGCCGGCATCGTGGGTGATGAAGCCCCCGATGTGCTCGAGGCCGACACCGAACTGCGTGAAAGGCTGGAAGCGGTCCGGATGGCATGCGGGCCATTGATGAACCTGGGTGATGTGTCCGGGAAATCCGTTCCCAAGATGACCATGGTGAGTGCGGCGCGTGCAGGCGGGGCGATCGCGACGCGGACCTTCATTCCGCATCGATGCCACAAGGCGATCGGTGTGCTGGGCGCGGTGAGCGTGGCGACGAGCTGCCTGATCGGAGGCTCGCCTTCGTTTGGTCTGGCCAGGCGTGGCAACGGTGCACGGCGTAACCTGTCGATCGAACATCCGACCGGCGAAATGACGGTCGTGGCAACCCTGGATGAAGACGGTGCCGTAACTGAAGCGGCAATCCTGCGAACCGCGCGCAAGCTGATGGACGGGGAGGTTTTCGTATGAGCGAACAGGAGATGGACCCCGATTGGCTGGTATTTCACCCCGAACCCAGGAAGCCGGACTTCGTGCTGCCCGCGGGAGCGGTTGATGCCCATTGTCACGTCTTTGGCCCTTCCCCGGAATTCCCCTTCGCACCCGAGAGGAAGTACACCCCGTGCAACGCGGGCAAGGACAAGCTGTTCGAGTTGCGGGATTATCTCGGGTTTACCCGCAATGTGATCGTTCAGGCCACGTGCCATGGAAAGGACAACCGCGCGCTGGCCGACGCCTGTCGAACGGCAGGAGACCTGGCGCGTGGCGTGGCCAGCGTTGGTGCGGACGTCGGCCGGGGAGAACTGGTCGGCATGCATGAAGCCGGCGTGCGCGGCGTCCGGTTCAATTTCGTCAAACGGCTTGTGGATGCGACGCCGAAAGAGGCTTTCGTCGAGATTGCCGACAGGGTCCAGGAGTTCGACTGGTCGATCGTTGTCTATTTCGAAGCTGCAGACCTCGAGGAACTCGAGCCGTTCCTGGTAAAACTGCCAGGTATCGTCGTCGTCGACCACATGGGCCGGCCGGACGTGACCAAGGGTGTCGACCATCCGGATTTCGAACGGTTTGTCCGGCTCATGGCGGAAAACGAAAACATCTGGACCAAGGTCACGTGCCCGGAACGGTTGACAGCGGCGGGGGCTCCATACGATGATGTCGTTCCGTTTTGTCGAACGATTGTCGACAGGTTTGAAGATCGGGTTTTGTGGGGCACTGATTGGCCGCATCCGAACATGAAATCGCATATGCCCGACGACGGGGCACTGGTTGACTACATACCGAGAATCGCTCGAACGCCCCGGCAGCAGGAGAAATTGCTCGTGTCGAACCCGGCCCGTCTCTACTGGGCAGAGGAATCATGAAACTGGCACCCGTGGAATCGCTTCCCGCCGGTGCGAGCCTGCGGCGTCGGAAAATGTTCAGATCGTCCCCGGCCACCGACGCCGGCTGCCTGCGCCAACCTTGCGGCCGGATTGCGTGAACCAGACGCGAGAGGTCAGGGGAGCACTGGTCCGGGTGCACGGCCGGTCTTTCGATGAACGAAGACAAGGAAGGTAAGGCGATGTCCAAGCCAAGCACTGAGCCATGCATCATTTGTGTGGCGATCACGGGTTCGTTGCCGACGAAGGAAAACAATCCTGCGGTACCGATTTCGATCGACGAACAAGTCGAGAGCTGTCAGCAATCGTTCGAGGCCGGTGCGACCATAGCTCACTGTCATGTCCGAAATGACGACCAGTCTCCGACGTCCGATCCCGACAGGTTCATGCGCCTCAAGGAGAACCTCGAAAGGCATTGTCCGGATATGATCATCCAGTTCTCGACCGGTGGGCGAAGCGGCGCCGGCCGGGAACGTGGCGGCATGTTGCCCCTTCGCCCGCACATGGCGTCGCTTTCCGTCGGGTCGTGCAACTTTCCGACCAGGGTCTACGAAAACAGCCCTGAACTCGTTGACTGGCTGGCGGAGGAAATGAGGGGTTATGGCGTCCGGCCGGAAGTCGAGGCCTTCGACCTCGGCCACGTCTACCAGGCCGCGACAATGGTTGAAGACGGACGGCTGCCTTCCAACATCCACATCCAGTTCGTCATGGGGGTCAAGAATGCGATGCCCGTCGACCGGGAAGCGTTCGAATTTTTCGTCAGAACGCGTGAGCGGCTGTTGCCCGGAGCGACATGGTGTGCCGCGGGAATAGGGGCCGGCCAGGTCGTTGTCAACGAGTGGTGCATCAGGGAGGGCGGGCATGTCCGGACAGGTCTTGAGGACAATGTCAGACTGGACCGAACGACCTTGGCGCCTTCCAACGCCGCTCTCGTTGAACGCGCCACGGGACTCTGTGAACGGTTCGATCGTCCGGTCGCGACAGCCGCGGAAGCCCGAAGCATTCTCAAGCTGAAACGGCGCCAGACCGGATGATCATGATGTTGCACTCTGGCATCCTGCACGGAGGAGCATGAGGAGGCATCTTTGTCGCGGTTCCGAATGTTCGAATCCGATTGATCGATCTGCCTCATGGTTGGCATGTGCCCTTACGGCTGCACCATTTGTGTCCTGGCGTGGTAATCCCGTTTTTTTCCGCCGGCATTGATGATCCGGGAAAGGGTTGAGTAGCCTATTCCTAACGCCTACCACAGGAAGTTGGGTGTGCTTGCAAGGGTTCGACATGTCGGGTTTCCCGAACGGGAGGCGCCCTGGTTCATGGTGGGAAAACACTGCGCGCCAAGGATCTCTTTGTCACTGGAAAAACACCTGCAGATGCGGCGACACTCATCGAACCCCTCGGAATCTGCGTTGAGGAACAGTTTTCCGGGTTAGCATCATTGTCGAGTGCCGGACCCCGGCAGCAGGGCTGTCTTGAACTCGACAGGCCCGGCCGTTGCAATGATTTTCACATTTCCGGGACATTGGCAGGCAAAAGTGACTTTCGTTCGGTCGGCATGTTCTCGAAGAAATGCAGGCGGCGATTACCGTTCAGTCGAGGGAGTGAACGCCTTGTCGATCCTGAAGCGCCGTGTCGAACTCAACCGCTGGGCAGACTGCCTGCATTGGTAGGCAGGGCGGGCACAAGCAACGGCCGCCCTGCAAGAAAATTCGGGATGCACCCGTCACATGTGTGGGAGATTGACGGGTCCGTGATTGGTTCCAGCCTCACGCCTGCCCACCCGGTGATCCACCCGGCGCTTCAACGCGGACCGTGACGATGTCGGTATCGTGATACTGCTGGTGGCGAACCCAGGACGCGAGGTGTCGTAGCAGACGGAGTGACACTTCCTGTTCGATCGCGTCTTCCTCCGCTTGTTCGCCGAGTAGCGCAAGCCGATCCTGAAGGTTTCCACCTCCCGTCGAGGCGACGAATTCGAGGATCGCGCCGTCATCCTCCTTGCGCACTGTCAGGAGCAAGCGCCGCCGCTCGGGCTCCTCTTCGGCTTCGTCCTTCCTCATGAGCGTCAGCAACGCCTCCTCGGAGACGGCATCGAGGCGGTCCGCCATCGCCGTATCCCAACCGCTACGGGATGCGAACGCGGCAAGGACTTTTCTGATGTTCTCCAGGGCCGTGACGTCCAACTCCACTTCGACCCGGCTTCGACGTGGCTTCGTCAACTCCGTGAAAAGGGTCATAGTGATCGCCACGAGGCCGCCTGCTACCATCCCGTTGTGTAGATGAGGGCCGGCAAGCGCCGTTATGTACTCCGGATAAACCACGCCGTTCTGGAAGCCAACGCCGACCCAGAATGCAACTCCGGCGATCGCGCCCTTGCGATAGTCGATCCCGTCCTGAATGATTATCCTCATGCCGATCACGAAGATGGTCGCCATCATTACGGTGATGAACGCTGCGATGACCGGACCAGGTATCGCAACGATCACGGCGAGCGCTTTAGGAAGGAACGCCAGCGCGATGGCCACCGCCCCGTAGGCGACTCCGACGCGGCGGGAGCTGATCCCCGTGAGTTCGATCATCGACGTGCCCGTCGGACGGAACCCGATCGGCATCGTTCCCGCGAGGCTGGACAACAGATTGCCGGTCACGTCTGCGGCTACCGCTCCTTGCGTCGTTCGAAAGTCCACTGCCCGGGGCGGAGACCGGGACACGCGCTGGACGGCGACCGAACCGCTGATCGTCTGGATCGTGCAGACCACGGATATGAACAGGAATGCTGGAAGGAGGCCCCAGAAGGCCGGTCCGAAGTCGAAATCAAAGCCCGGCCATTGGGCCCTCGGAAGACCGACCCACGGGGCTTCGGCGACGCGGTCGACTTCGTAGAGACCGAACGCCCCTGCGACAATCGAGCCGGCAACGATGCCGATGACCGGTGCCCAGAGACGCAACGGGCCCTTCGCCTTCAGCACGATGACCGAAATGACGAGCAGGGTCGCGAGAGTGCTCAGTGGAGCCGCCGAAGGCGGAGCCCCGGCCGGCACGTTTTTCAACTGATCGAAGATGACCGGCATAACCGTGACCGGAGTCAGCATGAGGACAGTTCCCATGACGGTCGGCGTCAGAATCTGCCGAAACAGCGCGAGCCGCGCAGAGAACACGAACTGAAATAGAGCCAGGACGAGCACCAGGACGGCGAGCAATGCCGGTCCGCCTTCGGTCAACGCCGCGATGCTCACAGCGATCGAGGCTCCGGACGTTCCCGTCACGAGGATGTAACCAGCGCCGATCCGTCCGACTCGAACCGCCTGCAGGATTGTGACCACTCCGCAGATCATGACGGACGCGGAAACCGCCCACAGCAGGAGCGATTCGGCCTCTCCCGCGGCCCTGAATACGACCGTCGGAATCAACACCGTGCCGGGTATGGCCATGCCGGCAAGTTGTATGCCGAGACCGGCCGCAAGCATCGCCCGAATCTTCTTGTCGGGATGACGGCTGGAATCGGATGTGGTGTCGGACGCGTCAGTGCTCATGTCTTGAGCGCCTGTAAGGAACACTTCGAATCGATCGCCGTGGAAGGCATCGGCGAGTACGAAGGAGGCGGGTGGAAGTTCCCGTTTCGGTTGCGAAATCCATTCGAAAACATGACATCAGAGCAGACCCGGGAGCCAGAGGCAGGTCGCGGGGACGGCCAGAATGATCGCGACACGGACGAAATCGCTCAACAGGAATGGAAAGACGCCCCTAAACGACTCGCCGAGCGGGACGTCGTCGGCCAAGGAGTTGATCACGTAGACGTTGAGGCCGATCGGCGGGGTGATTAGCCCGACCTCGACGACGATCAGGGTCAGGATCCCGAACCAGATGGCGATCTCCTCCTCCGTAAGGCCGAATTCGAGGCCGGTGACGAGGGGAAAGAAAACCGGCACTGTCAGCAGGATCATGGCCAGGCTGTCCATTACGCAGCCGAGAATCAGGTAGACGAGCAGGATGCCGATCAGGATCGACATCGGCGCCAATCCCGAATCCGCGAAGGCGTTGGCTAACTCGATCGGGATCCGGGTCAATGCGAGAAAGCCGTTGTAGACCTCGGCACCGATCAGGATAAGGAAGATTGCCGCGGTGACCTGTGCGGTCTCGAGCAAGCTCGAGACGAAACCCGCCCAGTTCATTCGCCCGGACATGGACGCCAGCAGGAGGGTGGCCGCGGCCCCGATCGCCGCGCCTTCCGTCGGGGTGAACACGCCGAGGTAGATACCGCCGATCACCATCAGAAAGATCGCCGCAACCGGCACCACCAGGCGCAGGCTCCGCACCCGCTCGCGGAACGGCGCGGCCGGAACGACAGGAGCCGATGCAGGGTTGAGCCGGACATATACGCTGACCGCGACGGAATAGCCGAGCGTCGCGATGACGCCGGGGACCAGCGCGGCGAAGAACAGTTTGCCGACCGACTGCTCGGTGATGATCGCGTAGATCACCAGAATCACCGAAGGCGGGATGAGGATGCCGAGGGTGCCGCCGGCGGCCAGCGATCCCGTGGCCAACGCCCCGGAGTAGCCGGAGCGCCTCATTTCGGGCATTGCCACTGACGCCATCGTCGCCGCGGTCGCGAACGACGACCCGCAGATGGAGCCGAATGCTGCGCACCCGAAAACGGTTGATATGGCCAGCCCGCCACGGCGGTGCCCCATCCAGGCGCGGGCCGAGTCGAACAGCGAGCGCCCGAGCCCCGCACGGGTGGCGAACTGGCCCATCAACAGGAACAGCGGCAGCACGGAGAGGGTATAGCCCGAAGTCCGGCCGAAAGGACCCGTGTTGAGCAGGCCGAGCAGCGCTGGCCATCCCGCCAGCACGGAGAACCCGAAACCGCCGACCGCGAACATGGCGATCGCGACCGGCATCCGAAGGGCGATCAGCACCAGGCAGACGCCAAACAGGAGCCCGCCGAATTCGATATCGGTCATTGGACGAGTGCGCGCAGATGGCGACAGAACCCCCAGACGGAGACGCCGGTCAGCAACATCGCCCCCGGTAGCGCGGAGAAGTACCCTAACCAGATCGGAATGCCGAGAAACAGCGTCGTCTCGCCGTCCTCAAGCTTGTGAATGCCTCCCACCAAGAGACGCCAGGCGATCAGCGCAGCAATCGCCGCGAAGACGAGACTGTGCGCCGTGTCCAACGCCGTCTTGTGTCGCCGGCGCATTCTTTCCGTGAAAAACTCGACGACGATGTTGCCATTCCTCATATAGCAGTAGGGGAAGAAGGCGAATACCGCCACACCGCAGGCAAGCTCGGTGATCTCGTAGTCTCCGGGTATCGGCGCGTTGAAGATGTAGCGCCCGAGGACACTGATCCCGGTCATCGCAACGATCCCGATCAGGAGAATTCCGCCAGCTATCGCCAACGCCCTGGCCAGATGCCAGCAGACGGTGCCGAGACCTCCCATGTGATGGAACCGGTTCGCGAAATCCACGTCTTGCATCGCTATCCGTCACCCGCATGCGGCTATTGCCGATCGGCGCTGTACTTGGCGAGCAGGCGTTTCGCGTCAGCAAGAAGCGCCTGTCCGTCGTATCCCAGGGCGTCGACCTTCTCGACCCAGCCGTCGATGACCGTCCGGGTTTTTTCCTGCCAGCGCTGCCGTTCTGCCTCGGACAGGGACAGGATCGGCTGGCCTCGCTCGACCGCGATTGTCCGCCCCGGCTTCTCGTCATCGTCCCACACCTGGCCGAGCCTTTTGGCCAACGCGATGCCGGTGCTGCCGTCGATGATTGCCTTGACGTCCGGCGGCAGCTCCTCGTAGCGGCGCTTGTTCATCGTCATCACGAACAGGACGCGGGAGAGGGAGACCTCGGTGTGGTAGTTCGTCACCTCGTGCAGGCGGAAGGGACGCATGATGGTCCAGGGAATTGCGGTTCCTTCGACCACGCCCCGTGACAGGGCCTCGTAGACGGCTGGGACCGGCATGCCCACCGGGACGGCACCCAACGCGCCGAGCGTCTCCGCCCCGACCCGCGACGGGGTGCGTATCTTCATGCCCTCGAAGTCCTCGAGTACGCGAATCTGTTTCCCGACGGTGTGGACGTGGGTCGGAGCGGTGCTGTGAAAGACCAGCGGGTGAGTGTCCGTGTATTCGTCCCTCATCCACTTCTGATGGAACTCGGTCAGCGCCTGACTTGCCGCGGTTGCGTTGCCGGCGAGGAAAGGTAACTCGAATACCTCCGTAAGGGGGAACCGTCCCGGCGTGTAACCGGGTATCGTCCAGATGACGTCAACCACGCCGTCGCGTGCCTGGCCGTAGAGATCCGACGGCCTGCCGCCAAGCTGCATGGCCGGAAACACCTGAATCTTGACCCGGCCCTTCGATTTCATTTCAATCTCGTCGGCCCATGGTTGTAGGAACAATCGGTGGGCGATCGCCTTCGGTGAGTTGAAATGGTGCAGCCGAAGGGTAATCTGCTCCGCGTCGGCGCGGTTTGGTACCGAAAAAAGCAGTCCCAAGGCGAGCAAGCTCAGCGCCGCGGAGCCAGCAAACTCCCGAAATAAAAGCAAATGTCCTGTCCTTCGGTTTTCTGATGCCCAGCCCGAAACGAGCCGAGTGATTTCAACAACGAGGGCTTCGAGAACATGTCCTACGAAGGAGCAGCGCACGAGGCCGCGCGGGTTTGTACTGCGGGAAAAGAGGTGGCGAACCGGTATCGATTAGACGTTGCCGATGGCGGTCCCCGACGCGAAATAAAGCTCGACCGACCATTCCCCTTCCACTAGCCCGGAAAGATCGGTGCACCCCCAAGATGTTTAATCGGGGCGTCCAGTTTTCCAGTCCAACTGCCGGACGCTGGCATCCTCGAGGAGGCCCAGTTTCTGGAGGGGATTGTCGGCGAGGAAAGCCTGCGCCACCTCGAGCGAAGGGGCTTCGATGACATTGAGAGTGCCGTTGATGTTCCCCCGGTCGTCGATCGTCGGACCGGCGCAGTGAACAGTCACATCAGGGTGGTCAGGGTGGTCTCTCATATAGGACACGACGTCGTTCAGCGTTTCCCGCCGTTGCTGCGCCGTTCCGGGCTTGTCGGTTCCAAAAATTACAAAATACATCGGATGCTCCTCATGTTGAATGTAGCATCAGCCATCAAAGCAAGTTTACCTTGATTGAATCAAGTAAAAATTTAGCAAAGACACAATTGGAACGTTAAACCAATGCACGCAAGTCTTCATGCATCGCCTGTTCCCCCCGGAGACTGCAAAACGCGAAGGTACGGGGCTGCGCTCATCGCCAGTTGAAATAAATGGAGAGTTTGCCCGCAAGCTGCCTGACAGGCTTCCGTTCGCGATGGCCCTCATTCACGAGAGTGGCCGCATGACCCATTGCAACTGCGCGGCGGACACGCTTGCGCCGTGGATTGAAAAACCGGTCACCATACCAGAACAGATTTCGCGCTCCTGCGGTTCACGCTGCGATCAAGGGAACGATTGCCGACG
The DNA here is from genome assembly GCA_026707935.1 of Paracoccaceae bacterium. GTDB lineage: Bacteria > Pseudomonadota > Alphaproteobacteria > Rhodobacterales > Rhodobacteraceae > JAPPHA01. The sequence goes on along the minus strand of JAPOVX010000263.1, from coordinate 20,315 downwards.
GAAAGGCGAGGACAACCGAAATCCAGCTTGCCGCCGACGAACGGTCTTTTCAGGCCAGGATCGCCGTGCTTCCCAAGGCTTTCGGGCGCGATGGCCGCCGCAGGTTGGTCATGCAGTTTCATGACCGAACCGCCGAATACGCGACAGACGTCATGCGCACGGATTTTGTCACCTACGCCAGTCTCGAGTTGAGAACACCCCTCGATTCCGTTCCTGGCCAGGTCGAGACATTGAGATCAGGCGCCCTAGACGACCCGGAAGTTCGGGACGAGGAGTTTCCCGGAATCATTCACGAACAATGCCTAAGGATGCAACGCCTGGTTGACGATCTGATGTCATTGAGGCGAATTGAACTTGACGAACACCTGGCGCCCGACAAACGCCGCGATGCCCGGGAGGCGCTCGGGCAGGTCACCAGTGCCCGGAGACCGATCGCGGAAAACAGCGAGGCCAGCCTGGTCAATCGGCTGCCGGATGGCGCAAGACTCGAAACGCTCGGCGATGCGGACCAATTTTCTCAAGATTTCACAAATCTGATAGATAATGCTGTCAGGCATGTTGGCGGCGACATTGAAATCACGGTCGCGAAAAGTGAACCGCGATTCCCCGACATGTTCGGGATCGTCGCCAGTGATTCCGGTCCCGGGATTGCCCGGGAACACGTCCCACGCCTGACCGGGCGCTTTTGCAGGGTTGATGCGGCAAGAGACCGCGAGAAGGGGGCACAGGACTTGGCCTGGCAACAGCCAGGCAAGTGCTCAATCGCCATCACGGTACGCTGGAAATCAACGCGACACCCGGAGAAGGCAGTCGTTGACAGTCTGGCTTCACAGCCTGGAAAACAGGACCGGAGGCGCCGCCCCGGCGGCATGATTCCCGGTGGTTTCGTCCGGCGCGTCGGAGGGCGGGCATTCAGCAACGCCGAAGCTCACGCGGTTACAGACCGCTATCGGGACTCCTCCGCACCCGGCGGCCGTTGCCGGCTACAATCGGTCGCCAACCCGTGCACTTGCCTCGATCAACAGGCCTTTCGCGGTGTCGAGGAACTCTTGGTTGAACCGGCTCAGCATCCCGAAAACCGAAATCGTCAACCTGGTCTTGCCTTTTCCGTCCTTGACTGGAACCGCCAGTGCCGCGATGTCGGGCTCATTCTCGCCAAGGTTCAGGGCGTAACCCTGCCGAAGAGTTTTCTTCAGGTCTTCCTCAAGGGGTTCGAGGTCAACGGGTGCAGGCTTCGCGCCCGCGATCGTTGTCACAGCGAGGCGAGCGCGCCGTTCGTCGGAGGTCATCTGGGAAAGCCAAAGCTTGCCCTGTGCGGTCGTGTGCAACGGAAGTAATGTCCCCACGCTGACATTTACGGAAATCGGTCGCGAGGAATTGGCGACCGCCACGCATGTCGGTCCGAATCGAGTCAACCGGCAAGCCATGACCGACTCGTTGAGCGTGCTGCTCAGCAAGTCTATTTCGGGCTGAACGATGATCGAGAGCGAACCGGATTCCCCCGCGAGCCAACCGAGTTCCTCGATCTTCTGACCCAACGCAAAACGACCGCGCCGGGTGATTCGAAGGGCCCCGGCGTGTTCGAGCGTCATCAGGAACCGATGCGCGGTCGCCCGGCTCATCCCCAGGCGGGCAACCACGGTCTCCGCCGAGATCTCCTTTCGGTCGGCCGAAAACAGCGAGAGGATTCCGAATCCTTTCAGAATCGAATGGTTGAGAGGTGTGCTCATTCAGATTTCCGGGATTCCAAACGGCCGACTGTTCTTTTGATGGGACGTGAACGATCTTGACAAGAATCAATATAACATTCAAAATAAGAGATTGCAATCTTGCATAATGAGATAATTCGCGAAGGCAAAGCTGATGCCACTGGCTTGCGACGAGTCACTCGCCACCGTTTCGGGGATTTCCTTCGAACCGAATTCGCAGGTAAGCGATGGACACCGAATGAACTTTAGCGGAACCAGCGCGGGCGGATACGACCGACGCGGAGGATCGGCGGCGTTCGGCGAATTCACAGAAATGAACCGGGTTACGCTCGAGAACCCCGGCCAGATCGATCGGACCTGAACCCGTGCCCAGGGGCAATGAAGGGGCAATGAACTTGTCGGCTGGCGGTGCGCTGTTTGGCAAGCTCAAGGCTCTTGGTGTCGACTTCGTTTTCGCCAATTCAGGTACCGATTTCCCGCCGATCATCGAGGGATTGATTGATGCCCGGAACCGGGGGATCGATCTGCCGCAAGCGGTGACGGTACCGCACGAACATGTCGCGCTCGGAATGGCTCACGGATTCTACCTGATGTCCGGCCGTCCACAGGCAGTGATGCTGCATACGAACGTCGGGCTGTCGAACGGTGCGACAGGGGCCATAAACGCGGCCTGTGACCAGGTTCCCATGTTTCTGATGTCCGGGCGAACTCCCGTCATGGAAGGTGGCCGGTTCGGGGCTCGGACAGTTCCGATCGGCTGGGGACAGGAAATGTATGACCAGTCTGCGCTGGTTCGTGAGGCGTGCAAGTGGGACTACGAACTGCGGTTTCCGGACCAGGTTCCGGATGTGCTTGACCGGGGTTGGGCCATCGCGAACTCGACGCCGAAGGGCCCGGTCTACCTGAGCCTGCCAAGAGAGGTTCTGTGCGCGCCGTGCCTGGATGACCAGATTGACAGGCCGTCCCGCATGGCGCCGGCGCTTTCGGCGCCATGCCATGATTCCCTTGACGCCGCTGCCAGTTTGTTGGCGAGCGCCAAGAGACCGTTGATCATCGCCCAGAGGGGCGCGGGTTCCGCCGAGGTTTTCGAGGCGCTGACTGACTTCGCAGAGCGTTGGGCAATTCCGGTATCCCACTATTGGGCCAACCAGATAGCGGTTCGCATGTCGAGTCCGGTTCACGTCGGATGGACCCCCGACGAGTTCCTCGTCGATGCCGACGTCATTCTTGTCATCAATGCCCTGGCACCCTGGTGGCCGGATCGCGCATCGCCGAACGAAGACGCAAAAGTCATCCAGCTCGGGCCTGATCCGCTCTTTTCCCGGTCGTCGCCGATGCGGTGTTTTCGCTCGGACGTGACATTGACGGGAGACACCGCCGTGGCGCTGCGGTGGCTGATGGACATGGTCGACAGGCGAACGCCGGACGGTCGATCCATCGAGGCCCGGCGAACGAAGATCGCCCGGATTTCCGAATCCGAACGAAAAAGGATCAGGGACACGGCCCGGGGCGGGAACAGGAGCCCGATGTCCAAGGACTGGGTGAGCCACTGTCTCGGCAAGGCAAGCAAGGGCCGCAAGGCCAGTATATTCCATGAACTCGGTTGCCCGTTACCCCCCCTCGAACTCGACGATCACCTGAGCTACTTTCAGGAGCCACACTCCGGCGGGCTTGGCTGGGGCCTCCCTGCAGCCATGGGCGCGAAACTTGCCAGCCCGGACCGCCTCGTTTTCGCCACGGTCGGCGATGGAAGCTACATGTTCGCCAATCCGACTGCTTGCCACCTGGTTTGCGAGGCGCTTGAATTGCCGGTCGTGACCCTGGTCCTGAACAACGAGGAATGGGCCGCAGTCCGCCATTCCGTCGAGGGCCTGTACAAGGGGGGACTCGCATCCAGGTCCAACGATGTTCCATTGACCTCGCTCCGCCCGAGCCCGGACTTTTGCAAGATTGCCGAAGCGAGCCGGGCCTACACGGAAACAGTCGTCGATGGCGAAGAGCTTCCCGCCGCACTTGATCGGGCGATCAGTGTGGCGACGGAAGAAAAACGGCAATGTCTTCTGAACATTGCGATTGAACGAACCAGTCCGTAACATTCACGGGCACCAAAATGAAAACCGGAAGGAGGATTCCATGTCTGTCACAAAAACAGTGCTGAGTAGCGTAGCTGCACTGGTGGTCACCGCAATGGCGCAGGCCGACGAACTGAAGCTCGCGCATTTCGCGTCAACCAAGTACCATCTACATGTCGAGATGTTTGTACCCCTTGCGGAGAAACTGGCTGAGGCCACCGGTGGCGAAACCACGATTCGCATTTATCCCGGCGGAGAGTTGGGAGCCGGACCGGTCAAGCAGTATGACCGCGTCATCGATGGCGTTGCCGACATCGTCTATGCGCTTCCGGGATACACGGCCTCGCAGTTCAAAAAGTCGCTGCTTGTCGAAATTCCTGGCATCGTCAAGGCAGGTACGAACAAGACCGAGGCGCTCTGGAGCAATATCGAGATGCTCGACGAAGAGTTCCGGAGAACCAAGCTCCTCGGCCTCTGGACAGCGGGTAACGCGGTTCTTCTCACGGCAGAAAAAAGGATCGAGAAGCTGTCTGACCTCGAAGGCCTGAAATTCCGCGTGCCGTCGAAGAACACGGGCCGGCTGATCGAGGCATGGGGCGCAACGGCCGTGTCTATGCCGATCACCCAGGTCTATCAGTCGATGGAAACCGGGGTTGTCGACGGAACCCTCGTCGATACTTCTGTTCTGACCAGCTTCAAGCTCGGTGAAGTGACAAAGTATGTGACCGTTGGTATGAATGCGACGAATTCGGTGTTCATGCTGCTCATGAACCGCGACAGCTGGGACAGCCTTGATGGCGCGACCCAGGACAAGCTGACCGAGTTGACGGGTGCGGCGATGTCAGAGGGCGGGCGCATTACGATGACGAACGCGTCTGACAAGGCTCTGGACAAGTGGCTGGCGGAAGGAGGCGAGCTGATAGAGCTTTCTCCCGAGGCGGCCGCCGAGTTCAACGCGGCCAGTGACAATCTCGCCGCTACCGTAATCGTCGAACTTGACGGAGAAGGCATTGACGCATCCGGTTGGGCTGCCGCTCTCAGGAACTGATGGCAGACGTCGTCAAAACGGTTAAAGGTGCCCGGGATCTTGCCGGGCACCTTTTGCAGGGAGTTGCCCATCTGGGCGGTCTCGTACTTTTTGTCATCATGTTGCTTGTCAGCACGACGGTCTTTTATCGTTACGTGCTGAATCAGCCGATTCTTGGTGACCAGGAACTGGTCGAGATCGGGATGTCACTGGTCGTGATGATGGCCATGCCCTTTGCCGGCCTCAAGGGAGCGCATATCCGGGTAGACATTCTGGACGAGGTGATCGGAAAGGCCGGTTGTTTCCTGGGGGACGTGTTCACCAGGGTCGTTTCATGCTTTGTCCTGTTCCTGTTGATCCGGAAAACCTGGGACAAGACCTGGGACGCCCACAAGTACGGGGATGTGACCAACATGATCGAACTCCCGGTCTGGATCGCATACGGGGCAATCACGGCGGGCATGGGACTGTTTGCCCTGGTTCTCGCCGTTCAACTCATCGAACAACTCCGTGGTGTGATTTCGGGTCATGAGTGAGACACTCATCGGCGTTGGCGGCATCGTCGCCCTCTTTTTCTGCCTTGTTGCCCGGATGCCGGTCGGAATGGCGTTGCTCGTTGTCGGGTTCGGGGGAATCTGGGTCATCGATGGCCATCGCGCGGCCATCGCGACCATGTCGTCAGAGACCTATTCGTCGGTTACGGCGTACAGTCTTTCGATCATTCCGCTGTTCGTGCTCATGGGCAACATGGCCGGGGCCGCCGCCTATTCTCAGCGCCTCTACGAGGCCGCCTACGCGTGGATCGGGCGATTGCGGGGGGGATTGGCGTCGGCCACGGTACTGGGCTGTGCGGCCTTCGCCGCCGTGTCCGGGTCTTCCGTGGCGACCGCAGTGACGATTGGCAAGGTCGCCCTGCCGCAGATGAAAAGGTTCGGGTATGCCGACGGACTCGCGACGGGAGCCGTCGCGGCCGGCGGCACCCTCGGCATCCTGATCCCGCCTTCTACCGGTTTCGTGCTTTATGCCATCCTGACCGAAACGAGCATAGGCAAACTCTTCATTGCCGGAATCCTGCCCGGCATCATCCTGTCCGTGTTCTTTGTCCTGGTCATCTCTGCCCTCACGATCGTGAAACCGTCGGAAGGTCCGGCGGGACCCGGTTCGACCACGTCGGAAAAGCTGTGGTCGACCCTGCGTTCGCTCCCACTTGTCGGCGTCATCCTGATCTCGATCGGAGGCATATATCTCGGGGTCTTCACCCCGGTAGAGGCGGCCGGAATCGGCGCCACGCTTGTCAGTGTCATGGCTCTTGGAACCGGGGCCGTTCGTCTGAACAGGCTTCCCGGTATCCTGCTCGAGACGGTCACCATGACGGCGATGCTGTACCTGATCATTATCGGGGCGCATGTGTTCGGACCGTTCCTGGCGCTGACGCACATACCCGAAACGCTGACACTGGGGTTGAAGGAACTCGGGCTGGGACCCTACGCCACGTTGTTCATGATTCTGGTTGGCTACATCATCCTGGGCATGTTCTTTGACGGGCTCGCGATGCTGGTCGTGACGATGCCGGTCGTGTTCCCGATTATTTCAGATCTGGGTTTCGATCCCATCTGGTTCGGCGTGATTTGCGTGATCGTAATCGAGATGGGGCTGATCACGCCGCCCGTGGGCATCAACGTGTACGTGGTCAAGGGGGTCGCGACCGGCGTGCCGATGGGCACGATATTCCGCGGTGTCCTGCCGTTCTGGGTCGCGATGGCAGTGTGCCTGACACTTCTTGTTCTCGTCCCGGAAATCGCCTTGTTTCTTCCGGACCGGATGCGGTAGGGCCCGTCTGCAAGGCAAGGAACCGGATTGCCGCCGGGCGATCTGGTGACGGTTACCGAAACGGCGCCCGTTGGCTGGCGCGAATCCCTGGGAGCACGAAATGGGTAAATTTGTCGTTGGCCCGCACATGCGGCTTCAAGAATGGGTGGCAATCGAGAAGGGTTACTTCGACGAGGTGGAACTCGACTGTGTCCTGGAAGACCAGCTTGTCTCCGAGTCGAACGGCAGGCACGACCTTGGCGACAGGGTCGGGGCGTACCAGACGTTTGAAAAGGGCCGCAGTTGCGATGTGAGTTCGGCATGCCATTGGACAGTCAATGTCGCGGCCGCATCGGGCCACGGAAAACTGTATGCCGGGGCCTACTCCGTCTCTCCTTGCGGCGTGTTCGTCCCGGAGAAATCTGACATTCGGCACCCGGACGACCTTGCGGGCGTCGCGATATCGGTTGGATACCAGTCAGGCAGCCACTACGCGACGATCCAGGCGCTTGAACCGTTCCTTGATCCCGACGAGATCAAGTTGTCGTTTTCGGACGGGCTGCTTTTCAAACGGATGGAACACCTGATCGACGGAAATGTTCCGGCCGCGAGCCTGTTCAGCGGCCCTTACTATTTCATGGAGCAACTCGGTTTTCGAAAGGTGCTGGATTCGTCGTTCATGATGGCGGCAATGGTCGCGGAAGATGCCGATCCCGAAGATATCGAGAAATACTATGACGCGCTGCGCATGGCGCAGACCGACATCGATCTCCGCCCGGAACAGTACACGCACTATTACCGCAACGAATTTCCGCAGCGGTTCCGCGACCGGATGGACACGAGGCTGTTTGGCCCGGGCGAACGAATCGTGTTTGAGCCGTATTCGCGCGACATGTTCGATTCGTCCCGGCAGTGGATCGCCGAACGCGAGATATTCAAGGAAGGCATCGGTTCGCTGTCCTACGAAGAGGCTGTCGTCTGACCGGGTGTTGCGGCACCTCGCTGATGGGTGCAAAGGGCGATTTCCGACTCTTTCAGCGGTCCCGGAGAGATTCGCTCACAACACGCGTCGCGATGATACCTCTGCCCGTTTGACCAGTTCCTGAAACGCCGGCGCCGATCCGGGCCCCGGATTTGCGGCTGGTCCCGCCGTGGCCATACCTGCGTGCGCATCGCAGGGGCGGGACCGAATCCGGGTTTTCTTGTTTCCTGTGACACATCTGTCACGATCGCGCCTTATGTCGGCGTTGTCCGGCTCTGACATGCATTCTGCCGGGAGCGGCCCGAATTGGTGGGCGGGATACACCTCGATAACAAGGAGACCCCAGATGAGAATTGTCAAGACAGGGGTCTTGTGTGCATTGCTCGCTGCGACCGCCGTGGCGGCCGACGCTCGTGACAGGATCCGGATCGTCGGTTCGTCGACCGTTTTTCCGTTTTCAACAGCGGTTACCGGGAATTTCGGCAAGACCAGTGGTTTCGCGACGCCGGTCGTCAAATCAACCGGTTCAGGAGGCGGGATGAAACTGTTCTGCCGGGCGTCGGGACGGACCATCCGGACATCACCAACGCGTCGCGCCGGATGAAGGCAAGTGAATGGGCGCTGTGCAACGACAACGGCGTTACCGAGATTATCGGGTCGGTGATCGGTCATGATGGAATCGTTGTCGCCAACGTGATCGACGGGCCCGTGTTCGAACTGACACGCGAGCAACTGTTTCGGGCTCTTTCCGAGGGGCAGGGTCAATCGACCAGCTGGGCCGAGATCGATCTATCCCTGCCGGACCTGGACATCCAGGGCCTCGGTCCTCCGCCGACGTCCGGGACCAGGGATGCCTTCGAAGAGCTGGTCATCCAGGCCGGCGCGAATTCGGCCGGGCTGCCAAAGGACGAGATTGGCAAGCTTGAGATCCGAACCGACGGGCCGTGGATCGACGCAGGTGAAAACGACAACCTCATGTTCAAGAAGCTCGTTGCCGATCCGGATGCGGTCTCCGTCTTTGATTTTTCGTTTCTCGACCAGAACTCCGACAGCATCAAGGGCGCCACTATCGAAGGGATCGAACCAGGTTTCGAGAACATCGCGTCCGGCGGCTACAGCGTGTCCCGGTCGCTGTATACCTATGCCAGGAAGGCTCATGTCGGGGTCGTTCCCGGGATTCATGAATTTACACTGGAGTTCGCATCGGACTCGGCTTCGGGCGAAGACGGCTACCTCGTTGACAAGGGATTGATCCCTTTGCCGGAAGACGCATTCATTGACAACGCGGAAGCTGTGGCGAACCTGACGATCATGACGGGTGCGGAAGAACTGAAATAGCTATGAGAACATGGGAACGGGCCGGGGACCAGGGAATGCCCGCCCCTCCGCAATAGAGCCGGGTTCCGCGGGGACGGAACGCGCTGACATGCAGGAATTCCACAATTGGCACCAATGGTCCTTTTCGGACGCTCGATTTTCTGGTTCGTTGTTGCCAGGTCAAGGGCGGTCGCTGTTTCCGGTGGCCATTTGCCAACGCTGCAATCCGGTCCCGGCTAACACGGACCTTGTGGCCGGCACGAGACAAGTCTGCCGATTTGTCGGAGCCATTCTGGCGGCAAAAGGTCCTTCGCTCGCCGCAGCACCTATGGGTGGAAGAACGCCGCATGCAAATGAATTGCGCAACATGTGGGCGACGATATGAAGCAGTTACGATCGCAACTGTTCAGATCTCGCGATCCAGCCTAAATTTGACAGGTTCTGTTTTCGCAATCATGTAGTCCATCAGGCTTGGAATGCCGGGTTCCCAGTCCGCCCCCGGTTGCGGTCGCCAAATATACCCGTGCGCGCGAAGAAGTCGGCGTGCATCGGGTGTCTCGAGATTTACGTCAGTAACTGAACGATCAAGCACTGCGTTCAGTCGGGCATCGTCCAGACACTCGCCATGCTCCAGAAAGGCCAGAGCCACAGCGCGTGCCAACGGTAGTGCTTTTGCGTCCGAGAATTCTTCGTAGCGATCCGAATAGTAGCCCCGCCGTTTTGCGTGGCCGATTTCCTTGGCAACAGTGATTTGTTCCGGTCCCGGATGCCAGGATCCGGCTTCAGTCACTGCATCCCAGGCAATTGCACCGTAAAGCTGCAGGAAGAACGGGTAATGTTCGGCCGCCGTCGCCAGGGACGTCGCCGCCTTATCCTTTAGCGTGATACCGGCTTGTCGAAACGGTTCAGCCACGGCTCGTTCTGCCTCAACTGGTGGTAGCAGCCCGACAGCGAGTTTCGCGGCGCGGCTCCAGTAGCTGGCACCGCTCGCACGCAGTGTGTCTTCAAGTCCCGGAGTGCCTGCCAGGACGAGCGCGACCGGGGACGTCTTGCCTGCAGCCTGTACGGCGTCCATTAGCCGCGCCAACCGTGATGGTACCACTCGATGGGCTTCGTCGAGTATGATCAGAAGTGTCGATCTTGCGATTTGCCGCGCGGGGTCCAGTTCCTGATCCCGTGCCCCCAGTTGCGCGCTGACACCGGCAAGCCCGGCGGAGATGGTGAAATCGAGGCTCCGCAGAATCTTCCGCACAATTTCGGGATGTCCGGCCGCTGCTTCCAGGGCGCGGGCAAGCGCGCCATCCGTTTGGAGGTTCACCGGCATCAGGGAAGCACAGGTGACGGACTGGCTGGTGGCCTGGCTTTCGAGCCACGTCAACAACACAGTCTTGCCAATGCCCCGCGGGCCGTAGAGAATGACGTATTTCGCATGCGCACGCCCCTTGCGCAATTCGCGGAGCATCCGTAGCAGATGGGTCTCGATTTCGGGCCTATGTCCCATCACCGGGGGCAATTCGCCAATTCCGGGCGTGAACGGGTTATCAGGAATCTCCGACATTACGGTCCCTGCATTGCAGAATCAGCGGACGCGGGCATCATTTTCCTGGCGGTCTTCCCGGAGAAAGCCCCCGAACAGTTCGTGATCGGATTTCGCGCGTATCCCGGAAACGCATTCTTCCGACAAACCGTGAAGTGGAGGCCTTTGACTTCAAGATCGCTCCCCACCCGGTGGAGGAGCAAGTTGCTGGCGAGAATTTCGCAGGCGAATTCCGGAATCCAAAGGACATCGTGAAATCAACAAAGTCGTGGTTATTCGAGCGCCCTTGGTTGATTTTCCATCCGGAAGTCAGGTTGGCGGGTCTTTCGCGGTGAAAAATGTCCCTGCGGATCTGGCGGCTTGTCAAGACCTGTGTTTGTTATCCCTGACGCCGGACTCTGGATTGATCACGGTAACCTTCTGAAACTTGGACCTTGACGAAATCGCAAGGGTCAAATCTCGAGAGATGAGGTCCTGTACCGACTCGGCTACGCACCGCCGTTGTGTGACGGGAGGCTGGAATTCGGACGGTTGGGCTTATATTGGGGGCAACACGATCTCGATACAACGTCAGGACTTTGAAATGGATTCAGACTCGGATTTCTTGCCAACCGAAACGCTCCAGGATCTGGATGCCGCCCATCATATGCACCCGTTTACGGACGGTGGTGCGCTCAATGCGGAGCGTGCCCGCGTCGTTGCCGCCGCGGACGGCGTGATGATAACCGACACCGAGGGCAAAACGTACCTCGATGGCATGGCCGGACTTTGGTGCGTCAATATCGGCTACGGGCGTCACGAACTGCCGGAAGTCGCTGCCCGGCAAATGCGTCAACTGCCGTACTACAACACGTTTTTCCACACGACCAACCGACCGGCCGTGGCCTTGTCGCAAAAGCTGGCCGAGGTGACACCGGGCAACCTGTCACATTCCTTTTTTGCCGGATCCGGTTCGGAAGCCAATGATTCCAACCTGCGGATCGTCCGTCGCTACTGGGAGGTCCTGGGTAAACCTGGCAAGACGATCGTGATCTCGCGAAAGAATGCCTACCACGGATCGACGATGGGCAGCGCCAGCATGGGCGGGATGGCCTACATGCACAGCCAGGGCGGGCTGCCCATTCCCGACATTACGCACATCGGGCAACCATACTGGTACGGCGAAGGCGAGGGGACGGACGAGGCAGAGTTCGGCCTGGTTCGGGCGCGTGAACTCGAGACCGAAATCCGGCGCCTGGGCGAAGACCGGGTTGCGGCGTTCATCGCCGAGCCCGTCCTCGGGGCAGGCGGGGTGATCATTCCACCCGACACCTACTGGCCGGAGATCCAGAGGATTTGCGATGCGTACGAGATTCTCCTGATCGTGGACGAGGTGATCTGTGGTTTCGGGCGGACCGGAAACTGGTTCGGGTCCGATACGTTCGGAATCCGGCCGGACATCGTGACCGTCGCAAAGGGCCTGAGTTCGGGCTACGTGCCGATCGGGGCGTCCGTGGTTTCCGGCGAGATCGCGAACGCGTTGTACGACTCCGGCGAGTTCAATCACGGCTACACTTACTCCGGGCACCCGGTAGCCTGCGCGGTTGCACTCGAGAACATCCGGATCTTGCAGGAAGAGAACATCATTGCCTATTCCGGGGAGGTGGCGACACCGTACCTCGCGGAACGTTGGGCGACACTGGGAGATCATCCCCTTGTCGGCGAAGCGAGATCCTGTGGCCTGATGGCGGCGATCGAACTGACGCCGGACAAGGCTACGAGGGCGGCGTTCAAAGGCGAGGCGGAACGTGTCGGTGGGATTTGCCGGGAGAATTGCTTTCGGAATGGCCTGATCATGCGCAGCGTTCTGGATAGCATGGTGATCTCACCGCCGTTGATCATTACGAAAGACGAAATCGACCTCCTGGTTGAACGGGCAGGGCTTGCGCTGGACGAAACCCTCGAGGAAGCCGCGAGGCTCGGCCTCATGTCATGACGTGATCCCTGACGATTACGTCAGGCGCCGGCATTGGTCATGGAGGTCGTGACGGCATGGTGAAATGAGCGAGCGGATGAACTCGGGGACAGCAAGAGGAACCCGTCGGCCGATTCCCTGAGAATGATCACGGCGAGATGTTCCATGACCGTCCGCGCAGCGGCTCCGATCGGCATGGCCGCTTCGTGCAGGTCCAGGGGACAGATTCTCTCGAGGCCGGGGACCGCAAGGTCACCGGACAGCCGTAACGCTACCCAGTTGTCGGTCTGGTCCGTTGCATAACCGGTACCATCGAGAGAACCGATGAAACGCGCAAGGCGGGAATCCCGCCGTGGTGCCAGCAACATGCACTGGTCAGGTGCCAGCCACATGAGCATCAGCGGGGTTCCGCCGGGATCAGCGGTGGCTGTTTCGGGCGCGGAAAACCTCCCGGGCTCGGGCCAGAAGAGACCGATCGTCTCTTCCAGGTGCTCATTCAATCGCGGAAGTTGGCCGCGCGGGACCGAAACGTGAACCAGTTCGATTCCCGTCAGTTCATGCAGGTCGAACGTTTCGCTGCCCGGGTCGGCGTGCTCGTGCCCGTCGAGGAAATGAACCGGGTTCATTGGTTTCTGCTGCCGATCAACCACGAAGTCGTTCTCCCTTCGGATCATGGAAATGCGGGGACGATATCCGGACCCGGACGTCCGCGCCGCGCAGACCGTCCCAGGCCCTGACTATGTCACCGACGCGCTCATGGCCGCGCCGGATGAATCCGAGCCCGATGTAATGGCCAAGCATCGGAGAGTACGCGACCGACGACATCCAGCCCTCGTCGTTTTCCGTGGTTGCCTCTGAGTCGAGCGGCAGAAAGTGCGCACCCGCGCTCAAGGCTGAAGACGCGTCGACCGGAACAAACCCCATGAGGCGAACCGCGTCGTCACGTTTCATTTCCGGACGCTGGGACAGCACTTTGCCGATAAAGTCTTTTTTTGTCGAGACCACGCCTGTCAGTCCGAGATTCCGGGCCGTTGTCTGGCCGTTGAGCTCGTTGCCGGACGCGTGTCCCTTTTCGATCCGCATGACGCCGAGAGCCTCAGTCCCGTACGGACCCGCATCGAATTCAGTTCCTGCCTCTGCCAGTCTCCTGATCATCGCGTCGCCGTAGCGTGCCGGGACGGCGATCTCGTAGGCGAGTTCACCGGAGAACGAAATCCGGAACAGCCTTGCCTGCAGTCCTCCGCAAACGCTGATCTCGCCGCAGGCCATGTACGGAAACGCGTCATTGGAAATGTCGTGTTCAGGATCGATGAGCCGGCCGAGCAGTTCTCGGGATTTGGGGCCGGCGACGGAGAACTGTGCCCAGCCGTCGGTTATCGAGACGAGGTGAACATCCAGTTCCGGCCACAGGCACTGCCTGCCAAATTCGAGATTGCGAAACACGAGTCCCGCATTCGCGGTCGTCGTCGTCATGACATAATGAGTTTCCCCCAGCCGCGCCGTGGTCCCGTCGTCATACGCAATGCCGTCTTCGCGCAGCATGAGTCCGTAGCGAACCTTGCCGACCGGCAGAGTTGAAAACGTGCCCGTGTAAACCCGGTCAAGGAATGTCCCGGCATCACGCCCCTTGATGTCGATCTTTCCGAGCGTGGTGACGTCGCAAAACCCTGCCGTGCCGCGCGTCATGCGAACTTCCCTGTCGACCGACTCCCGCCAGTGCGTCTCTCCGGCACGCGGGAACCATTGCGCCCGGAGCCAGTTGCCGGCCTCGACGAACACCGCTCCCTGTTCGACCGCCCACGTGTGGGAGGGTGTCAACCGCACGGGGCGGAAGTTGCCGGCACGGCTGCGCCCGGCCAAAGCGGCAATCGGTACCGGGGTGTACGGTGGCCGAAAAACCGTTGTCCCGACCTCGGGTATCGACTTTCCCGAGATTTCCGCCATGACCGCAAGTCCGACGACGTTGGATGTCTTTCCCTGGTCGGTTCCCATCCCGAGGGTCGTGTATCGTTTGAGATGCTCGACCGATCCGAATCCTTCCCGGGAAGACAAGTCCAGGTCCTTCTGCGTCACGTCGTTCTGTAAGTCGATCCAGGCCCGGTGGCGGCACTCGCTTACGAGCCAGCAGGCGCTGATTGCGGCGGGTTCTTCCGAAGCCGTCGGGACCGACCAGGCGGGGCCGGGTTTCCCCAGGTCCACGAGGACGGACTTCGCGCATGAAAGCCCGTCCTGCAGCGCCCCTTCGAGGGTCAGGGACCCGTTCGCCGCCCCGGCGACCGACATTCCGGCCGGCAGCGATCCTCCAGGGACGAATCCGGCGATTTCGTCATTCCAGACCGGTCGTCCGCCAAGGTGACTCGCCAGGTGGATCGCCGGGTTCCATCCCCCGGAGATGGCGAGACAGTCGGCATCGATCGATTGCCCGTTGGCCAGCGTGATCGAACGGAGCGCCTTTCGCCCGGACGCGTTGATTACCTCCTGGCCGGAAAATACGCTCGATCCGTCGAGTTTGGCAGGTGGATCCCCCGTGCGTGTATCGATGATCGCAACCACCTCGACGCCCTTGGCAAGCAGATCCGTGGCGGTGCGCCAGCCATCGTCGTTGTTGGTGAAGACGGCAACACGGCGACCGCAGGAGACATCGAACCGGTTGGCATAGGCGCGAACGGCGCCGGCAAGCATGATCCCCGGCCTGTCGTTGTTCCCGAAGGCCATCGGCCGTTCGATTGCGCCCGACGCCAGGATCGACCGCCTGGAATAAATTCGCCAGAGGACTTGTCTTGGAGCGGTCGATGTGCCCGGCATGAGGTGATCTGTCCTGCGTTCCAGCGCACCGTAGATGCCGTGGTCGAAGGCACCGTAGATCGTCGTGCGCGGCATGAGGCGAACATTGTCGAAGGACGCGAGCTCGGAAAGAGCGGCGGCGGCCCAGAGCCGGCAGGGCTGCCCGTCGAGTTCGTAGGTCTCCGAGTTGAGGCGACCGCCCAGTGCGAAATCTTCATCTGCGAGGATGACCCTGACTCCTGATGGAGCTGCCGCAAGGGCGGCCGCGATGCCTGCAGGCCCGGCGCCAACGATCAACAGGTCACAATGGAGGAATCCCTTGTCGTATTCGTCGGGATCGGCCTCGCCGCTGAGACGCCCCAGTCCGGCAGACGAACGGATCATCGGCTCGTACAGCTTTTCCCAGAACGATTTCGGCCACATGAAGGTCTTGTAATAGAAACCGGCCGTCAGAAACGGTGACAGCAAGTCGTTGACGGCAAGGAGATCATGTTCGAGCGATCCGAAGTGGTTCTGGCTCCTGGCCTCCAGGCCTTCGAACAGCTCGGTCACGGTCGCGCGGGTGTTCGGCTCCAGTCGTGCCCCCCGGTGAAGCTGGACCAGCGCATTCGGCTCTTCGGGACCGGCCGAAAAGATGCCCCTGGGCCGGTGATACTTGAAGGAACGCCCGACAAGTCGTTGCCCGTTTGCGAGCAGGGCGGACGCAAGCGTATCGCCATCACGTCCCGCCATGCGGCGGCCATTGAACGTAAACCTGATGCGGGCGCCGGAATCCTCGCCGCCAGTCCGGATTCGATATCCACCAGTCATCGACCCTGTCCCGTTTTCCGGGCGCGGTCTCGCACGAGGTCAACATTGGTGACCTCATGGGTGAGGGTGTTCCTGGTGACGATCAACCAGCTCCGGTCGCCGTGTTCGTGGAACCAGAGTTCCCGGATTTCGCCCGCCGGATTGTCGCGCAGATACATGTAGTCGTGAAAAAGCTCTTCCGCCCGTTCGTGACGCCAGTCAGGCCTGTCGATCAGGGAGGCGTCGCCGAGATAGACGAACTCGGCGGCGTCCCTTGGGCCGAGCAAAGGATGATTGATGATCATCGAGACGCCTCCGAACGTCCGTGCAGTTCAATTGCCTCCAGCCTGGAAACCACGATCATGATCAACGATTGCTCCCTTGTTTCAGTGCAGGTTCGGTTGCGCTCCTTGGCCTTTTTCGTCGATCAGGTGGCCTCTCCGGAATCGGTCGAGGCGCATCTCGCGGGCGACAGCGTGCGGTTCGCCCCGAGCCAGAAGATGCGCATAGCAATAGCCACTCGCCGGCGTGGCCTTGAAGCCTCCGTAACACCAGCCTCCGTTGAAATAGAGGCCATCGATTTCGGTGCGATCGATAAAGGCCGATCCGTCCATGGACATGTCCACGAGCCCTCCCCACATCCTGAGAAGCCGGGCCCGGCCGATCATGGGCATGATCGCCATTCCTCCCTCGCAGACATCTTCCACGGCAGGCAGATTGCCGCGCTGTGCGTAGGAGTTGTAGCCATCGATATCTCCGCCGAAAACGAGTCCTCCCTTGTCGGACTGGCTGACGTAGAAGTGCCCGGCTCCGAAGGTCATGACCCCGGGGAGCACGGGTTTGAGACCTTCCGAAACGAAAGCCTGGAGGACATGGGATTCGATCGGAAGACGAATTCCGGCGAGAGCCATGACCCGGCTCGACGATCCTGCGACGCAGACAGCCGTCCTTTCAGCCCGCACCGAACCCTTGCTCGTCTCGACTCCCTTGCAGATACCATCCTCGATCAGGAAACCCGTCACCTCGCACTTTTGGACGATATCGACGCCGAGGCGGTCCGCTCCCCGTGCGTATCCCCAGGCAACGGCGTCGTGGCGCACGGTTCCGCCCCTCGGCTGCCAGAGTGCTCCCCGGATCGGAAACCGGGCGTTTTCGAAATCGAGGTAGGGGCACATCCTGCGAATGCCCTCTTCATCCAGGATTTCGGCATCGGCGCCGGCGAGCCGCATCGTATTGCCGCGGCGGACGAACGCGTCTCTTTGGGGATCCGAATGGAACAGGTTGAGGATACCCCGCTGCGAGACCATGGCATTGAAATTGAAGTCCTGTTCGAGGTTTTCCCACAACTGGAGGGAAAACTCGTAGAAGGGCTCGTTATCCGGCAACAGGTAATTGGACCGGATAATGGTCGTGTTTCGTCCGACGTTCCCGGATCCGAGCCAGTTCTTCTCCAGCACGGCGACGCGTGTCACGCCGAATGTCTTTGCGAGGTAATAGGCAGTGGACAGCCCGTGACCGCCACCGCCGACGACGACGACATCGTATCCCGGCCCTGGTTCGGCATCGCGCCAGGCAGGACGCCATCCCCTGTTTCCGGTCAATCCTTCCTTGAGGATTCTCATTGCCGAGTATGGCATGGTCCCTGCCTCCCGGATTCCGGGTTCCGATGCTCGTTCGCTGGCGAGTCGACCTTGCCAAGATCGTTTTCAACTGCGTCATTGACTATCAGGAACTGGACGGTTTTTATCAGAAAATGGACGAACATCGACGAAACGAGGGAATTTTCCGGGTTGCCGTTCTCCTGACCGACGGATTCCCCCTGATGTCCTACGCTTCGGTGGTCGAGCCTTTGCGTGCGGCCAATGTTCTTGCCGGCAGGACCGTGTGCGAAGTCAGGCACTACAGTGAATCCGGACGCGAGGTCAGGAGTTCGGGTTCGGTTCAGGTTCCGGTCGACAGTACTGTCGGAGGAACCCTGGATGCCGACCTCCTGCTGGTCATCGCGGGGGGCGACCCGTTCGGTTTCGAATCGGGTCGAATGGTCGCGTGGTTTCGCAAGCTCGCGCTGAGCGGACATGTCCTCGGGGGCGTCTCGGGCGGGCCCGTGCTGCTGGCAAAAGCGGGCGTGATGCGGGGACGGCGGTTGACCGTTCACTGGGAACACGCGCAGATGCTGGCCGAAGCCGTGCCTGACCTGATTCTCGAGCGTAGCCTCTACGTCATTGACCGGGACCGGGTGACGTGCGGAGGCGGAACGGCGCCGATGGATCTCATGCACGCGCTGTTGTCCGGGCGTTTCGGAACCGATTTTGCCCGCTCCGTGAGCGACTGGTTCCTGCATACCGACATAAGACCGTCCGCTGGACCGCAACGCGCAGGGCCGATCGAACGGGTCGGAACGACGTGCCAGCCGGTGCTCGATGCAGTCGCACTGATGGAATCCCATGTTGCCGATCCCCTTACCCTGGATCAACTGGCAGTCCTGTCAGGAATCTCGGGGCGGCAACTCAACCGGTTGTTTCGCCATCACATTGGCAGAACAGTCATGGGACACTATCGGAGGTTTCGACTCGAAACTGCCCGGCAGTTGTTGGGACATTCGTCCTTGAGCCTGACGGACATCGCCCTGGCGACGGGTTTTTCGGGGTCGTCGCATTTCTCCAGCGCATTCAGGCAGGAATTCGGCCTCACGCCCGGGCAATTTCGATTACGAAGACACGGTTCGTCGGCCCCGACGGGGAATCCGACGAAATGAGGCGAAACCGCGACAAAATCGTTTCCGGGACGTTGGAACATCGTGGTTCATCAAAAGGCGGCCATCCCGGGTCGGACATGTCTCGCCTGGAATCTTGATCCCTTCGGGCAATTTGCTGCCACTTGCCGTCGCACGATGAAGGGACTGGCCACGCCGTCGGGCAGGAAACGCCGAACGGCGTAGCGGTCGTGGCAAGTAATCGTTCAGGGGTGGGGTGATGTTCACTTGTTGAGGGTTCTTTTCCAGTCTTTTCTGAGCGGGGCAGAGCCATATGCCATTTTCGGTTTGTCGTACTTGTTGTACCGGTCGTCGCGTCCCGTCCCTTCGTGGTTCCGACATTGATCCATCCTGATTCCTTGCAGGGAGTTCCGGTGTCGGGCGGGACCTGTACGAAGGTCTCGCAGGGCACGGGTGTGAGGTTGCAGCGCGCGCGCCGGTCTTCGGGCAGCTTCCTGCGGATGTTTGCGAGGACGTGGGACGCCGGGTTCGGGATGTGAATCCACGGAGGGATGAGGAACTGCGGCAGACGGCCGGATGGCGGGCATCATCTCGGAATGAGACATCGTACGCAGGGTTGCCGGCCTGGTGCCGAGGTTCTTGGGGATCCCGTCTCCGCCATCATGACGCGCGAGGTCCGGCCCTGCACGCCCGACTCGTCGGTCGACCAACTCATGGAGCAGATGCTCGCTGGACTGCCATCTTGATTGTCGCGCGGCAGCCATCTCCCGGTCGTGGATCAGGGCGCGCTCGTCGGTATCGTCAGCGCCGGCGACGCCGGCAAACAGGGGCATGCCGTGGTGCTGGCGTCCAGGGAAACGTTTCACCGGTAAATCCGCGAGGCTTCGGTCCGGGCCATCGACGACGACGGATCCGGTTCGCTCGCCGGCCGCCCCGAGCGCGAGCTTTTTCGGATGCTCGCGTCCGGCCAGCCGTTCAGGGAGCCACCAGCCCGGCAAGGCGGCGGCTGAGGCGAAAGATGCGGGTGAGGTTTGCGATCAGTTCCATCTCTCTCGTATATGCCGCCACCCGGTTCGGTTCGTCCGCCACCAGGCGATCGAGCAAGTGGCGGACCGTGTTCTGGGCCATCTCCGCCATCTCCGGTTTCATCCTCCGCACCTTGCGGGCGAGCTTCGTGTCGGTCTCGCGCAACGCATCGGTCGATCCGCGCAGCGCATCGCCGACCTTTCCGTGGTAGTCGCGGATGGTGTCCGCAGTCGCCTCGCTGACCGCGACGCCCTCCTCGGCCAGCTTCTGCCCGAGTCCGACCAGGTTGGTCTCGATGAGATCGCCGACGTGCTCGATCTGGTTGGCCGCCTGTAACAGCCGGAGCAGCGCATCCGTCTCTTTGCGGGCGAGTTCTCCCGAGCTGACCTGCCCCAGGTAGGTGACGATCCGGGCGTGCAGCATGTCGACGTCGACATCCATTTCGGCGATTTCCGCCAACCGGGTGGTGTCATGGGCGAACGTGGGTTCGAGGAACGCTGCGTACATGTCGTTGACCCGGTCTCCGAGCCGACCGATCTCCAGTTGCGCGCGCTCCAGCGCCAGGGCGGGCGTGTCCAGAAGCACCTCGTCCAGGT
>JAPOVX010000009.1 GCA_026707935.1 Paracoccaceae bacterium | reverse complement strand
CGGCGCCACTTCCGTCGATACTTCACGTTCTCTCCGAAGACCGCGATGAGGCTGGTGCGGGTGTCCTGTTCGGCTGTGACCATCTGTGTTCCCGGCGCCTGATTCGTGTGTTGTTGTCCGTCTATCGCCTGTTTTCGCATCTTGTCCAGAGTCGGGGAGGTGACGCCATATCCTTCCAGACCTTCCCCAGCACCGCCGATTTCGGCAGCCTTTTGCCACCAATCTATATACCGCTAATAGCATAACATGACTTTTCTGCCGTTTTCCGCCACCGAATCCGGTCGAGAACCTTGGCAGGCACCGCAACTTGTTGCTATCCTGACGCACGAATCGCCGCCGCCGGCGGCGTCTTGTGGCGAAGCCAACGAGACCAGGACAATGGCTTGAAACTCAGGATCGAAAAACGAAGGGCGCCTGCCACACCACGCCAGACGCCCACCGCTATCAAAGCTACCGACCTTCTTGCTAGCGGATCCCCGAATGGGCTGGAACTGAAAGACGCGTTTTTCGGACCAGGGTGGAGCGTGTGTGGCAGGCCTGACTAGGAAGGGCTTGCCTCGATGCGGTCTGCACATGACCAAACACCGTCCTCCCGCGCGGTTCTCGCGGGATACGTGCTCCCGGGTGACGTCAGCCTGACGCACGCATTCTCAACCATCTTCCAGGGCCTCCGGGCTTCCGGATGTGGGCTGGCCGCTGCCAATGCCTGGGTGTTCTTGGCGCGCTCTACCTCGCCTGCGGCCAGGTTCGAAGCCGGCAGGTTGCCGATTAACTGGCGCAAGCACGCGACGCTGGTCCGCGAGATCGGCGTGAGTGAGCGCAGGCTCAACCAGGTGGTCGTCCACGGGCTCGCCACCCACGGCGCCCTGACCCGCCTGACGCCCGAGAACGGCTATCGCGGCTACGTGCCGGGAGAGGCCGAGGGCGGCGAACTCGAACGGAGGTACAGGCCGTGCTTCGGGCCGGCGATCAGGAAGTTTGCCTCCTTCGCGGAGGCCGCCGAGGCGGAGAAACAGCGCCGTGCCAAAATCGCGCGGATCAAGGAGGACCTGCGAGCGGCCAAGGGCGAAATCCGCGACCGCCTGAAGACGCTGGCCGCCATGGGCGTCATCTCGCCACTGGTCGACGAAACCGAGACACTGCTCGCGTCCCTGCCGTTGACCGGATGCCGAAATCGGAACAGCGATGACATGGCAGAGCATTCGGTCGCAATTCGCGAACTTGTCCAGCGTCTTCACGCGGCGATCGAGATGGTTTCGGGAGGCGGAATTTCACCGTCGCATCGGAAGGAATCAGCACACGCCTGCGCCGAAAATTACCGGTGCCAATACAATACAACACCTGAAAATTCGAAAAATCGGAATTCCCTCAAGCTTGATAATCTGATAGTGACGTAGTACCGATAACGGTTCCAGTGGAACTACCGAAAGGGCAGAGAAATGAACCCGCGACAATCTTACCTCAAGGCCGAACGCAATCGCGTACTAAAAGCAAAAGAAGATGCCCGACGCGAGGGTCGGGAAGTGCTGACGCCACGGGCGGCGATGGATCTTTTCGAAAAGTCGCCAGAAGCCATCCGCAAGGCTGTCCGCAACGGAAAAGTGACCGCCGTATTCGACCTGTGGGTGACTGACAAAAAAGTCAGCATGATCGATTTAAGGTCTGCACTGAATTACTGGGGCGACGAGGAATCGGACCTCGATGACCGCCTAGATCTGATGCGAGAGAATGGCCTGACGTTTGTTTACGGTCATTCGGATCTTTGGCTTACTTTCAATGTCTTGCACCCAGTTCCACTGGTTAAGGTTCGTGACGGTCAGGGCGTAGGGTAGCAAGGCAAATGCCTCGCCTTCTATCTATCCCCGAAGCTGCCAGAGAATTGGGTGTCCCTACCGCATCACTCCGCACGGCGGCGGGGCGGCACGGCTTCCTTGTGAAGATGGGCAGGGCAGTCCGAATTGATCCCACTACACTTCCGGAGTTGATTGAAAAATGCCGAGAAAATCCAGAGGTGCGTACCTCTACCACCGAAAAAACCGCAATCTCTACGAGATCCGCGACGGGTCGCGGGTCGTCGGAACGGGCACTGGCGACCGCGGAGAGGCTGAAACGGCTCTCGCGCGATACATCGCGGAAAAAGATCGGCCCAACGGGCCCCGCCGGACCGATCAAATGACGGTTGAAGAGGCGCTGAGTATCTACGGCGAAGAACACGGCGTGACAGTACGCGCGCCAGCCACGATAGGTTATTCAATCATGGCGTTGCGGCCGATTC
The DNA here is from genome assembly GCA_026707935.1 of Paracoccaceae bacterium. Lineage (GTDB taxonomy): Bacteria > Pseudomonadota > Alphaproteobacteria > Rhodobacterales > Rhodobacteraceae > JAPPHA01. Next base: position 32,582 of record JAPOVX010000009.1, on the reverse strand, counting down.
TGGGGCCGCTGCCGGTCGCTATCATCAACAAAGAGCAATGTCGGCGCTATGCCAGAGACCGTGGCGTGAAACCCGGCACTGTGCGACGGGAACTGGGCGTGTTGCAGGCCGCTTTGAACCATTGCCACGCGCAAGGATACTTGCTTACTCCAGTCAAGGTCACTTTGCCGCCGCCGCCGCCACCGCGGGATCGCTGGTTAACACGCGATGAAGCGGCCAAGTTGGTACGGGCCGCTTGGCGAAATCCGAAATCGAAACACTTGGCACGGTTTATCCTGACGGCGATTCATACCGGTACGCGATCCGGCGCGATCATGAACTTGATGTTCATGGCTCACACACAAGGCGGGTACGTCGATACCGAATCAGGAATGATGTATCGCCGGGGTGCAGGACAAGCTGAAACAAAGAAGCGACAACCGCCGATCCCGATACCGCGTCCCTTGCTGGCACACATGCGTCGATGGGAAAAGAATGGCGCACGCTGGGTTGTCGAGATCGACGGCCAACGGGTTGCCAGCGTCAAGACTGCTTGGGCGCGGGCCTTGAAGGAAGCCGGTATCGATCATTGCACCCGCCACGACTTGCGGCACACGTCAATAACGTGGGCGATGCAGCGGGGCATGGATCGGTGGATCGCTGCCGGATTTTTCGGAGTTTCAATGGATGTCCTGGAAAAGACTTACGCCCATCACAGCCCTGACTACCTGCGTGACGCGGCCATGATCATGGGGAGCCGACATTAAGTTTGTTTCTGGTACATGTACCGGAAACGACAGTTTTGAAAGCGTTCAAACGCGAACAAGACGCGGGGTAAACCACGAACGGAACATGAACAAACGGTGTTGAAATGTCTTAGCAGGGGAGCGCCTTCAACCACTCGGCCACGTCTCCGCCGCCCCAATAGCGAAGTGTGACAATGCAGTTCAAGACAATAATCGAATCTTTCGGAAACCGGACTATTTCTGCGCAAGTGCACAGAAACGCAGGCAAATGCCATCGATTCTTTAAATCCGAAGTGGATCACCTCGACATTCAGCGACTTGGAGCAACGGACGACCCCCGACAAACTGGGGGATCAACTCGGTCACTGTTTCACTGGAGAAGTACGATACGCTGCAATGGAATTACAGAAGTTTCGTACGGAAAACGGCGTCCTCCAGGAACGCATTGCCACTATGGCCGAGTCCATGACGCCGGAAAATGAAGCACTTCACAAGCGCTTTTGGTCAACATGAGGAAAGAATTCGAGAGTTGAGACTTGGCAATGACGTCGGCTTAAATCCGCGTACTTCAGTTCACTCGACGCATTGTCGTGTTAATGGCCTATATCGATTTGAATTCTGTGGGTAGGTGAATTGCAGGTTTTGTGAACTTGTCGTCAGTTTAAAGATTTGTTGTTTGCGGTACCATGTGAGAGCGAAAACGGATTATGCCAAACCGTCTTCGGTACGTTCTGCTGGCAGAACTGTTGGCGGACGCCGCTTGCCTCACCAGTTTGGGTTATCCGAGTTCCTTACGCAACTGCTGTGTCGGTAGCGGCTGGGTGCATCTCGTAACAAGAGGTGTCTTCCGACGATTGACCCGCAGATCAGGTGTGGGGTCCAGGTCCATCCGGCTGCGGCGGACGGACGGACTATGCTGGAACCCGGAGGGTTCGCCCACTACTTATCCGATGGCGGATCCATGGATGTCCATCTCTACGGTGACGAGTGGGCGCTGGGTAGGCTTGAGAAGCTCCAGAACGAGGCGCCATTCGTATTCGATCGCGGCCGAAAGCTGTTTCGCGCCGAGCTTGTGGCCGATCGTCTGGATTTTCTGAAGGTCATGCTATCCTGCGTTCGTCCGCCTGAAAGGAAGCCAAGTCAGCAATGCCTGAACTGATTGCCGGTGGACCGACGATCCCCGTTCGGCTCCTGAACGAACTGCGCAGAGACGAATTCCAGGCATTCTCCGACATACGGATGCGAGCGCTTTCCGCGATTGTCGCGGACCCGATAGGTAAGCCCGTGGTTGTCGAAGCAGGAACGGACAACACAGAACGCGACGTCGAGTTCGCGGAAGACGAAATCGCTGAGCGGGAGGCTGCAGCATGAGCCTCGATTATTATGTCTATCTGAACGTCCCCAACGACAAGGCGCTAATTCACATTACGCCACTCCGCAACATCGCGCACGTCTTTTGAAGCGGGGTATGTGGGATGGCACGTTTCTCGCACCGTGGGAATGGCGGCGGCGATAGGAGCCAGGACAAGAAGGAGAAGAAGACGCAAAACTGTACCCCACGTACTCCACACACCGTTGTCATCGAGCCGTATGGTGTCCAAGCTGGCGAGACCGAACAATATGTCGAAATCGAACCGTCCGGCGATTTTCTCGGGCTCGTCATGGAAGAAACGCTGTTTTTCAAGGACCGGGTGCAAGTCGGCGAAAACGCCAGCGTTCCGGTGTGTTTCGACAAGATCGACGCGCATCGGACCAACGCCGAAATTGTCGCGACCTTGCATTAGACCGAAGGGGCGATCCTCGTCTCGTGCAAGGTTTTCAGTTGCATCCGCTCCTATTCCAATATTGGGGGCGAATCGGCATCAGCAGTTTGATCAGGAATGGTGGCTTTAATCGTGGGTGCTTTTTTTCAAACATTCGGATAATTTCGAAGATTCCATGTCCTAACCACAAAGCGCAACATCGTGGTTGTTCCTGTAATTCAGCGCGTTCTACCGGTGGGTCCAGTTACGGTGGCACCCGACCGAAAGCGTCCGTCCGCATAGACCATACTGCTTTTTTGAAAGCGATCATCGAGAGTTTCCCCGTGTTCTTGACGCTGTTCAGACGCGAAATACGGCCAAACACGAGCCAAATTGAGAAAATAGAGAATCGCCAATGCAGTGCGCGTGTGCTTGTCCATGTCCGGCTTGGAGTGCACCAGCGAATTCCTCAGGCGATTCATCGCAAACAGCTCCTGAACCACGTTGACTGGCCCTCTGGGGAACAACTCCAGTTTTTTTGCGGTGTCGATTAATTCGACGAAAGTGGTCCTCGGATTACTCGTACCGGTGAATTCACGGAGAGACTTTTCGACGCTGCTGTGGGAACGCGCCACACAGTCGATCGGCGCGTCCTCGATTTCGAACGATTGAGTCAGGTCGATGAACGAAGCATCGTGCTGAGCTGTGCCGGCGGCTATGTCCCGCAAGCGACGGGAAAAAACAGTTGAAGTCTCCGTATCTCGTGGACCCGGGGCAGGTTCGGATTCGGATAGCATTTCAAGAATAGTCTGTTGTTGTTCAAGTAAGCGATCCAGTGATTCCGTGCTGGCGGCTGCTCCGGCCTTGATATCCTCCAGTTCTTTGGGCATTTCGGTGAGGCTCTTGGCCCAGTCGGGGGGAATATTACGTCCAATTTCAAGAATCTGTTGTGGTGTCGTGTCCGGAGCAGCGGGAGGTGATCCGATTACGACGCGGTCGTCGTGGCGTGTGAATTCCCGCATGATCGCATCATAGGCAACTTTCGTTCTGGGGCAGACCCACTTGGCAATACCCGGGTCCCAACGCCGCCCTGGGATCCGTTTTGCGCGTTCACGCTCGCTTGCCGTTATTCGAATGTAGTAATGCTGCTTGTCTTCAGTGATCTCCGTGGTAAATCGGTTCATGTGTCGTTGTTTCCTTCGGCCGGCGTGTCTTTTTGTTGAGACCGACTATCGGTTTGCCGCCATAGGTGCCAGTTGCCAATTTCCGGTCAATTCGTTCCCGAACCGCCTGTGCGGATGAGTGCACCGACTGGCCCGATGATGACACACAATCCCGAATAAATCGGGTTCCATCAAACACTCGTCATTGCGTGGCAAGAATCCAGGTATAGCGACAGTTCTCAGTGCTATTCCTGTTTCGTTGTCGGCTTGACCGCCTCGGGCGTTTGCACGGGTGGCTTTTGAGTCCGTCGCCACACTGGAAGTGCAAGAGATCAATCTGATCTGCCTTGAAAACGATTCCTACACCACTTCGTCAGCCAGTGAACTTGTTTTCCATCTGTTCGACTCAATCGCGCATTTCGAGTGACGGCTGATATCCGAGCGCACGATGGATGGATTGCTCGCTGCCGGAAATCGTGTTCGGACGCCCAGCCAGCTACCGTTTCAAGCCGATATAATCCCCACACTTCAGGAACTTTTGAACAACGAAATGTTTGCGACCGGACGTGTGAAATTCTTCAGGAGGAAGATCAACTTCATACAAAGAAATCCAGATTGCCGTTCCGTAGCGACTGTTCTTACCAAGCGTGGTTTTACGACCAACCTAACCAACAGGACCGCTATTGCCCTCAAGAGGAAATCCGGATTCTCTGGCTATCGCGCACCTGGAATTAAAGCAGTTCCGGTCGAACTTCCTTGTAGGACTCTCGGACCCAAGTTGGGTTATGGCCATCAATCGCCTACGCAAAACTCGCCCAGCCCCGTTAACTCCACGCGTCCGTGGTCGGGAAGCGTCGCCACCAGCGATAACGAACCACCCATTGCCTCAAGTGTCCTGCGCAACGTCGAAATTAGCATGTCATCACGTCGTTCGATCCTCGACATACTATCCTGTCCAATACCGAGTTCATCCGCGACCTGAACTTGCGTAAGCGCTAGCCTCTTGCGGAATTCACGCAATGTCATTTCCTCGGCGACCAGTTGCGCGGCCCGGACTTTTACCCTTTCTCGCAGTTCCGGGGCCTCGGCAGCCAACACATCTTCCAAACTAACGGCTTTCATTCGTTTTCTCCCATCAACTACAATACGGTTTCAATTCTGATGCGAAGTTCACTTCTGTCAATCCAGGTCACAATTCACGGTGACCGATCTCCTTTTCGTTCATGATAACACTCTCTCAAACCGCTTGTCGGCGGTTGCAATCAAGGTCCGATAGAATCGTTTCTCGTTCATGTGCGACTTGTTCCCAGCTGCCAACAGAATTGCGTTTCGGTTCGGATCGAATGCGAACGCAACACGCCATGCCCCGTTAACTGCTGTGAACCGAAGTTCCTTCATGTTTGCGTGCCTTGAACCATTCAATGTGTCGGCATACGGGCGGCCCAAATGCGGTCCTCGCAGTTTTAACAATTCGGCCCGAGCGAGAATCTCGATCTTGACTTCGTCGGGAAACCCCTTGAATTCCAATTCGAACTCGGGATCGAAGAGCACTCTCCATACCATGCGCACTCCTATTGTTTTGTTGAAATCTGCCGTCTATATGGTCTACTGTCCATATGGTGTCAAGTCCATATATGATTGGGGAACTCCAATAGCACTTGTGACCCTCATCGTTCCATGCATTCGTCGAGGCCGATTCAGACGGTGAAGAATGGTTGACTGAGAAAACGTTGCAATTCCGGCTGAACCCGTACCCGGGAATGGCTCTCTCGTGCCGTTTGTCTAGTCCAGTTCAAATCTGACCCAGGGTTCGCGTTCAAAATTGACCCACCAGCCGGCCTTCTCTTTTCCAGAAGGATCTTTTCTGCTGGACAATCCTGCAGCGCGACAATCAGGAAGAGAGTCACGGGTTTGACGGCCGCCGGAACGAATTTTTGACCCCCCTCTCGCGAGCCGGTGGCGGGCGTTCAGCTACGGTGCCGGAATCTCAGCGGCCATGAACTGAGAAGACACTGCCAACAGGACCCTGGAGATTCGGAATACAATTGGCAATTGTTCGTGCAAACCGATCGATGCCCAAATGATCCTCATCGGGGCAGGAAATTGGGGCATCATTGAATTCAGACATGTTGATTCTCTGGCTGGTTAGGACGGTTGACGAATTCGACCTCGTGTCATCACAGCCGTTTTGTCGTTCTGGTGAGTTTCCCTTGCCCCTTACTTCAGGCACCTTTGTCGTCCAAGCATCAGCACTATGTCCGCAGGGAAGTTCCAATGTGACCAGACGCAGCGACAGGTAACATTCGGCCCCACTTACGCGCCGAACATGGCCAGCCGCCCCCTGGACTGGCCTGACGCAACAGCCACCCTCAGTGTTCTGCGCAAAGCGTCGGCTCCGGGATCAGACATCACCGAGCTTCCGGCAGAAACGCCTGAATGTGCTTATATGTGAACATGATCAAGCGGAATGTTGTCCCATCTGGCTCAGGACCGGAACCTGTCCGTCATGATCTCGTTGGAACGATTCATCTGCTACCGGCATGCCCGGAACCAGATCGCGTTCGGGGTGTACTCCAGACCTCCCGGACGGCAAAGGCCAAGCGCATCGTTTGCGCCGCGGCGGGCGTTCTCTTCGCCCTTGGGTACGAAATTCCAACCCAATTCCAGGCAACGGGACATGGATCGGTGGATTGCTTCCGGGATTTTCAGAGTTTCAATTGATGGCCAGAAACAGACCTATGCCCATCGCAGCCCCGACAACCTGCGCGATGCGGCCTAGATCATGTGGTGTCGAAACTGAGTTTTTATCAGGTAGATGTACCGGTCGCGACAGTCATGAAAGCGTTCGAACGCGAACGAAACTTGGTGTAAACCAAGAACTGAACGTGAACAAAAGGTGCTGAAATGCCTTGGCAGGGGAGCGCATTCAACCACTCGCCCACGTCTCCGCCGAACCCAATCCCGAACTGCCACGATAGAGTTCAAGACCAAAATCGAACTTTAGGATCCGGGGTAACGGGTGTACGCGGTGTTGTCTCGCCTGACCCACGGGAATGACCGTTTCCCCCCGCATCTCTTCGGTCGACGCACGTATTGCGCTGCGTCGATTGTCGGAACACGGCCGAGAAGTCACGGGGTCTGAATGTATCCCGGAGAACGTCAGTCCAGACGGCCCCCCACGAAGTTCCAGGAGTTCCCCGTTACTCGTTTTCGGCGAGCAAGGGAGACTGTCAGGAAGCAGTCGTTTGAGGCCGCATGTCCTGTCTGTTCACGCCGGCCACCGGGACAGGTCTCTTCATGGCATCGCGCCTGAAAGGTTCCCCGAGTTCCTGGTTCAGGATGACCTCGATGAACGTGGTCAGCTTGTCATTCAACTGTGCCCTGACAGCCGTGTTGAGCGCGTCGGTCAATGACGACATGGTCGTAACCTGGACGCCTTCCATCCCGCATGCCCGGGCGATCGCCGAATACGAGACGTCGAGGTCGAGTTCCGTGCCAACGAAATTGTCGTCGTACCAGAGCGTCGTGTTTCGTTTCTCGGCGCCCCATTGATAGTTCCGGAAAATGATCATCGTGATCGGCGGCCACTCGTTCCGGCCGCAAGCCGTCATTTCGTTCATCGAGATTCCGAATGCCCCGTCGCCGGCAAACCCGACGACCGGCGTATCAGGGTTTCCTATTTTCGCGCCGATAATCGCCGGAAACCCGTAGCCACAGGGGCCGAACAGGCCCGGTGCGAGGTATTTGCGGCCCTGCTCGAAGGTCGGATAGGCATTTCCGATGGCGCAATTGTTCCCGATGTCCGAGGATATGATCGCATCCCTTGGCAAGGATGCCTGGATTGCGCGCCATGCCATTCGGGGTGACATGTGACTCGGTTGACGTGCCCGGACCCTTTCATTCCAGGTTGTGCCAGGGTCGTCGTCTTCGTGATCCATGGATGTAAGTTCCTGGGCCCAGGATGACTTGATCCTGGCGATCGTGGCAAGACGGTCTTCACGGCCTGCATCCCCGGCATCAGCAGGCAGGCGGCCGAGCAGGGACCGTGCGACGCTTCGCGCGTCTCCGACGATCCCGACCGTGACGGGCTTGGTCAGGCCAATTCGGTCAGGATTGATGTCGACCTGGATGATCGACGCGTCCTTGGGCCAGTAATCGATTCCATACCCGGGCAGCGTGGAGAACGGGTTCAACCGGGTTCCAAGCGCAAGGACGACATCTGCTTTCGCGATCAGCTGCATTCCTGCCTTGGACCCATTGTAACCGAGCGGCCCTGCAAACAACGGATGAGAGCCGGGGAAGGCGTCATTGTGCTGGTATCCGCAGCAAACCGGTGCCCCAAGCCGCTCGGCAAGCGCGACGGATTCGGCAATCGCATTTCCAATGACGACACCTGCCCCGTTCAGGATTACCGGGAACCTTGCCCGCGAAATGAGTTCGGCGGCCTTTGCCAGCGTGTCCTCGCCGCCGGACGGGGGCTCGAACTCGACAACCGACGGAAGATCAATATCGACAACTTGAGTCCAGTAGTCCCGCGGAACATTGATCTGGGCGGGAGCCGATGCACGTTTCGCCTGCATGATGACGCGATTCAGGACTTCGGCCATTCTCGACGGGTCCCGAACCTCTTCCTGGTACGCAACCATGTCCTTGAACAGGGCCATCTGCTCGACTTCCTGGAATCCACCCTGGCCCATTGTCTTGTTGGCAGCCTGCGGGGTCACGAGGAGGAGAGGTGTATGGTTCCAGTAGGCAGTCTTGACCGGCGTCACAAAGTTGGTGACGCCCGGGCCGTTTTGGGCAACCATCATGGCCATCTTGCCGCTAGCCCTGGTGTAGCCGTCGGCCATCATCCCGGCATTGCACTCATGTGCCGCGTCCCAGAATGCGATGCCGGCAGCCGGGAACAGGTCCGAAATGGGCATCATCGCCGATCCGATGATCCCGAACGTATGTTCGATGCCGTGCATCTGGAGAACCTTGATGAATGCCTCTTCAGTTGTCATCTTCATTGGTCTACCGCCTTTTTCCGCAGGTCAGGTGATTTACGCGCAGTTGATCATTCTTCCGCCGGCACCGACCAGTTTCCCGAAGATCGTGGTCGCCACGTGCATTTGTACGCAAGTTTGACGAGGCTGCAACGCCGTCGGTCACGTAAAGTCGCCACGTTACGCTTCCTGTAGCGCCAGAGTGGCTACGCAATGATTCCAGAAGGAAATCCCGTGCAGCTGCGGCATTCCAGGTATGGTTGTCTGGGTTCCTGCTTGTGCTCGCGGCCGGAATTCCGGCTGTCATCTCGGGCAATTTGCATCGGACTTTCTGTTCTTCTTGCCAAGGACCTCTGGTCCCGATTGAAAGTCGCTTGCGTCAGGAACTGCTTGATTCAACGGCACCAAATCGGTGTCGGTGACGGGCCCGGCCGCGATCGCATGCGAGATCGGGCGCGTTGTCACCTGTGCCTGAACGTAGCCGGATTCGAAAGGCTATCGGTTGGCAGGCGGACACGCGGTCGAATCCTGGCAGTACGCGTATTCCGCGTTCGGCGCACGAAGCGATAACGGCGTCACGGGCAGGATCGGCATTTGGCCAGGCGGACTCCGAATCTGCCGCGCTTCGTCACAAGGACACGACCGGTTCAGTTGACATGACGGGCGGGCGAAATTTCAATTCGGCGTGCCGATACCGGTGTTCGCCGATGACGTCCGGAAATCAAGGGGCGACGGGTCAATAGGGTTCCAGAACCAGCGCCCGGGTCGTGTCCGGAAGAGCATCGGCATTGATGGTGACGGTGCTTTTGCCTGCCATGTCAACCAGTTCTCGGGGGAATACGCCCAAGAATTCATCGATCGTGAACATGTTTTTCAGAATGTACTCCGGGGTACGGTAATGCATCGGTATGACCAAGCGCGGAGCGACGTGGCCAATCACCCTCATCAATTCATTGAGCGAGATCACCGGAAAACCACCGGCATGACCCAACAACACGTTGACCCCATCGAAAAATTCCAGTTGGGCATCGGAAAAATCATCGCCCATGTCGCCCATGTGCCCGATCTCCAGCCCATCGACCGCGAACCTGTACATGGCATTCTGATCGGGATGCCCGCTCGGGTGGTCTGCGTGTTCCATCGCTTCTATCGTCGTGAACCGGAATCCGTGGGATGACGTGCTGCCGCCATCGAGAGCAATTTCGAGTGCGTCGATCACGGTTGCGCCGGGTTTCTTGGGCACGAGGTGGTCATTGTCGTGAAAATCGTCGCTGCTGCTCGATTTGATCACGATGTCGGCGGGATGCGGAAACGGCTTGAATCCCGCCTTTTCGGGGTCGTAGGGATCAGTGACGATTCTGAGGTCATCCTTGGAAACGATTCCGAAACTCGCCTGACCGTACCATGTGAATTCAGCCATTGCTCCACCTTCCTGATCTGTCCCGGGCGCAAAGAGAGTCACGCCCGCATAACGATACGCAAAAAAAATCGGATTTGTTCAGCAGTCAAAACCCGTAAGACTTGATTGTCAAACCGGATTCACGGTCCGTGAATGAGCGTTCAAGAGTGTCAATGGCCAAGTCGTGGCAGCGGGTTACTCGCCTGCAACAGGAAAGACGGCAGTTCCGTATCCGTGCCGTGCGTTCGAGACGGGGAATGGAAATGGGAAACACCGTCCGCCGTGGTCGCGCACGCGAGTTTTCAACGGGCGTGAGGAGGCGCGTCTGGCCGAGCAGTGGCGCCGTTTCTCGGCAGGGGGACTGGCTGCTATGGAGAGTGTCCGGACGACTCGACGGTATCACGGGACTTCATTCGGATGGTCGATATTGTGCTGGATGTGCCAAATGTTGTTTTCGTGCTCGCTCAAAACGATCCGACATGTCAGCCTGCCGCCAGAGAGACAGACGATTCAGGACGCCCCCATTATCGCTGCCTTGCCTGCGTCAACGGGATCAGCGGGCCGAAGTGCCGGCCGGCGATCCGGGCCACTGGAACTCGTTGAGCCGATAACCCTGGAGGAACAGCAACCCGCTGAGGTCGGCGAACTCGAGAACGTGCCGACTGCGCGCCGCGACTGCCGGTTTCGCATGGTGCGCAACGCCAATTCCGGCCGTCCGCAACATGTCCAGGTCATTCGCACCGTCTCCCACCGCCAGAACGTCCTCGGCCCGTAACCCCAACCTTTCGGTGACCTCCGACAGCGTTTCGGCCTTTGCCTCTCGCCCCAGTATGGGTGTTCCGGGCTCGCCTGTCAGCTTGCCGTCCCGCTTGACCAATGCGTTGGCCCGGTATTCGTCGAATCCGAGGCGGGTCGCGACGACCCTGGTGAAATCTTCGAAGCCCCCCGAAACGAGTACGGAATAGGCGCCATCAGCCTTCATGGTCGCAACGAGTTCCTGCCCGCCCGGCGCCAGCGTGATTCGGTTATCGACGACGTGATCGATAACCGAAACCTCCAGTCCCGCGAGAAGACCCACCCTGTGCCGAACGGCTTCTTCGAATTCGAGCTCGCCGTTCATCGCCGCGGCAGTGATCTTTTTGACCTCGTCTCCGATTCCGACATGTGCCGCGAGTTCATCAAGGCTTTCCTCGAGAATCATGGTGCTGTCCATGTCGGCGAACAGGACTCTTTTCTTGCGGTTGGCACCTGGAACCACGCAAAGATCCACCTGGCTCGGGTGAAGCCTTGTCCGGATGTCGCTGATCACCCCGGCGCCAGGCTTTTCGCCCAGCAGGAACTCGCAGGCTTTTCCGTCAGCCAACCAGCTGATCGTGTCGCCATTCAGGCGATCCCTGACTGGCTGGACGACTTCCGGCGTCAGTCGTGCCACGCCGGGATTCGAAACCAGGACGGCGACGTACATCAGAACCCTCCCATTGCGCCGAAAAAATGAGCCAAATCGATTGACACGTGGACAATCTCACGGAGCGGAGAATGCGTGCAACATTCCATATTCCAAGAGATGCCGTCCCGGTAGATATTTCCTGGAGTCGAAAAATTCCTCTATCGCCCGGAATTCCCGGTCCCGGTTCAGGATCCGGTGCGACGGACCTCCGGCATTCGGTGTCCACTTCCTCGCTTGAGAACCGGCAGGGCGTCAGGTAATGGCAGCGCGGGCCACCCCTCCCCAACGAGGGGCGTTTGCCTGAGAGGGTAAAAAATGATCAATCCCAAGCCGGAGGTTCGTCCGGCCAACCCGAGGTTTTCCTCCGGTCCCTGCCCCAAGCCGCCGGGATGGGCGCCATCCAACCTTCCGATCGATCTTCTGGGCAGGTCGCATCGTTCGCTTCCGGGCAGGGCCAGGTTGGAGCGGTTGATCGACCTGACGCGCGAGATCCTGGGGATTCCGGACGACTATCGCGTCGGGATCGTCCCGGCGTCGGATACCGGTGCCGTCGAGATGGCGCTGTGGTCGCTCCTGGGATGCCGTCCGGTCGATGTCCTTGCGTGGGAGAGTTTCGGCAAGGCGTGGCTCAACGACGTGGTGTCCGAACTCAAGCTGGACGGCGTCAATCGCCATGTGGCGGATTATGGACTCTTGCCCGATCTCGCCGCAGTCGATTTCAGCAATGACGTCGTTTTCACGTGGAACGGAACGACCTCGGGCGTTCGGGTTCCCGACGGCGCGTTTATCCCCGACGACAGGGGCGGGCTGACGATCTGCGACGCAACGTCGGCGGTCTTTGCCCAGGAACTCCCGTGGGACAAGCTCGACGTGACCACGTTTTCCTGGCAAAAGGCGCTCGGCGGAGAAGCAGCCCATGGAATGCTCATCCTGTCCCCGCGCGCCGCCGGGCGGCTCGAGTCGTGGACACCTCCCTGGCCAGTTCCCAAGGTTTTCAGACTGACCAGGGCCGGCAGGCTCAACGAATCCATCTTCAGGGGAGCGACCATCAACACACCGTCGATGCTCTGCGTCGAGGATTGTATTGCCGCGCTCGAATGGGCAGCAACAATTGGCGGTCTCGACGCCATGATCGGCCGGGCGAATGCCAACCTGGCCGCGGTGACCGGGTTCGTGGAAAACCGCGACTGGCTGGATTTCCTGGCATTTGATCCCGCAACCCGGTCCAACACCTCGGTCTGCCTGAAATTCGTACACCCGGGCGTTGCCATGCTCGACCCGACGGCAAGAGCCCGGTTCGCGCGCGGAATCGTCTCGCGGCTGGAAGAGGAAGCGGCCGCTTTCGATATCGGGTCCTACCGCGATGCGCCGCCGGGCCTGCGGATTTGGACGGGTAGCACGGTCGAGACCAGCAGTCTTGAAATGCTGTTCCCCTGGCTGGACTGGGCGTTCGCGTTGCAATTGAACGCGCTGCGCCACGATTGATCCGGCATCGTTTCCTGCCGCGCAAGGACCGCGGAAACCGTCATTGTATCGCAATATGGGAGTAGCGAATTGGTCAGCGTACTCGTATCGGACAAGCTCAGCGAGTCTGCAGTTCAGGTCTTACGGAACAACGGAATCGATGTCGCATTCGAACCCGACCTGGGGAAGGACAAGAAAGCGCTCCGGACGCGCATCGGTTCCTTTGACGGACTCGCGGTGCGTTCAGCCACCAAGGTTTCGGAACAACTGTTGTCGTCTGCCCATCGCCTGAAAGTCATTGGACGCGCAGGAATCGGAGTCGACAATATCGATGTCAACGCCGCGACCCGGCGGGGCATCATTGTCATGAACACGCCGTTCGGCAACTCCATCACGACAGCCGAACACGCGATCTCGCTGATGATGGCGGTCGCCCGGCAGATTCCGGAGGCAAACGCGTCAACTCACGCGGGAAAATGGGAAAAAGCGAAGTTCATGGGGGTGGAGGTTACCAACAAGACCCTCGGGTTGGTCGGTTGCGGCAACATCGGGTCCATCGTGGCGGATCGCGCACTCGGGCTGAAGATGAAGGTTGTTGCGTACGACCCGTTCCTGTCTCCGGAACGGGCCGAAAGACTGGGTGTCAGGAAGGTGGGTTTCGGCGAACTTCTCGAGGCGTCCGACTTCATTTCGCTGCACGTCCCGAAAACCGACCGGACCGCGAGACTGATCGATTCGGAGGCAATTGCAGGGATGAAACCGGGCGTACGCATTATCAATTGTGCGCGTGGCGGGATCGTGGATGAAGCCGCCCTGGCCGAAGCGCTCAAGTCCGGAGTCGTGGCAGGGGCCGCGTTCGACGTGTTCGAGATGGAACCGGCAACGGAAAGCCCGCTTTTCAACCTGCCCAATGTCGTGTGCACGCCGCACCTCGGTGCGGCGACCCTCGAAGCCCAGGAAAACGTGTCGATCCAGGTGGCCGAGCAAATGGTGGATTACCTGCTGCGGGGAGCGGTCTCCAACGCCATCAACATGCCGTCGATCAGCGCTGAAGAGTCCGCGGTGATTGGTCCCTTCGTACAATTGGCCGCTTACCTGGGGTCTTTCGTCGGGCAAATGACGGAAGAGCCGATCGAGAGCATCAACATTCTTTACGACGGGGAAGTCGCCAGCATGAATACACGGGCGCTCGACAGTGCCTTGATTGCCGGAATGATCAAACCGCAAGTGCCCGATGCGAACATGGTGTCGGCTCCGATCATTGCACGGGAGCGGGGCGTGAAGATCTCGACGACAACTCAAGAACAATCCGGCGTGTTCGAAAGTTACATCCGGTTGACGGTCAAGACCCGCAGCTTGACCAGATCCGTCGCCGGTACGGTTTTTTCCGACGGCAAGCCACGCTTTATTCAAATCAAGGGCATCAACATCGATGCCGAGGTCGGCCGGCACATGCTGTACACGACCAACAATGACGTGCCGGGCGTGATCGGAACGTTGGGGACCGTGTTGGGTGACGCCGGTGTAAATATCGCGAATTTCACCCTGGGTCGTACGGGACCGGCAGGAAGCGCGATAGCCCTGCTTGAACTCGACGAACCGCTGGACGATGAGGACGTCAAGGCCTTGCGTGAAACCGGCAAGTTTCAACGTATCCGACCGCTTGTCTTTGATTTGGCTAACTGAATTCGCCCGGAGCGAAACGCGTCAACACCTCCGGCACCTCGTCCGGACGGTGGACGAGGACGTCGGCGCCGGCTTTGCAGAGTTCTTCGGAAGTGCCATATCCCCAGAGTACGCCGATCGATCCAATCCCGTTGTTCCTGGCGCCGGCAATATCGTGGCGACGATCCCCCATCATCCGTGAACTGCCTGGTGCGGCGGCAGTTCGTTCGAGGACGAACCTGATCAATTCGGTCTTGTCGACACGCCTTCCGTCGAGTTCGGAGCCGAAAACTCCGTCAATCAGCGGGTCGAAGTCGAAATGCTCGATGATTCTCTCGGCAAAAACCTGCGGTTTCGAGGTTGCCAGGAAACATCGAACACCGGCTGATTTCAAGTTCGCGAGCATGTCGTGGACGCCAGCGTATGGCCGCGCTTCGTACATGCCGGTTTGCGAGAACCGATCGCGATAGAGGGAGATCGCGCGTCCGACATCCTCGTCCGGTCCGAGAAGGACGGGAAAACTCTCCGACAGCGGTGGCCCGATGCACCATTCAAGCTCATCTGCGGATGGTTCGTCGATCCCGAGTTCGCGGAGTGCAAACCTGATCGACCCGGTGATCCCGACCTTGGGGTCGATCAGCGTTCCGTCGAGATCTATGAACAGGTTGTGCGGCACGCCTCGAGTTCAGCTTGGCGGGGTAACCCGGTCACGGGCGTTCGGAGTTCCTGTCCAGACTCGTGCCGGTTGCCGGCATTCAACTGCACTCAATCCCGCAGCAATTCATTGATCGACGTTCGCGCACGGGTCCTGGCGTCGACATTCTTGACGATGACGGCGCAGTAGAGGTGGACGCCATTTCGTGACGGGGTCGATCCGGACACGACCACCGATCCCGGTGGAACCTCCCCGTACATGACCTGTCCGGTTTCCCGATCGATGATCCGGGTCGACTGGCCGATGAAAACGCCCATGCCCAGCACCGACCCTTCGCGGACAATGCATCCTTCAACGACCTCGGACCTCGCGCCGATAAAACAGTTGTCCTCGATTATCGTCGGTCCGGCCTGCATTGGCTCCAGGACGCCGCCGATCCCGACACCGCCGGAAAGATGCACGTTCTTGCCGATCTGGGCACAGGATCCGACCGTGGCCCAGGTGTCAACCATCGTCCCGGTATCGACGAATGCGCCGAGATTGACGAAACACGGCATCAGGATGACGTCCGGGGCCACGTAGGCGGATTTTCTGACAACACAATTGGGGACCGCCCTGAAACCGGCCTCTCGCCATTGGCGCGCGTCCCAACCTTTGAACTTGCTGTCGACCTTGTCCCACCAACCGCCGCCTTGAGGGCCGCCGCCGTGAATTGCCATGTTCTGCAATCGGAAACCGAGAAGTACGGCCTTCTTGGCCCACTGGTTGACATGCCACTGGCCGTTCTCCCTGGGTTCGGCGACACGCAGGCGCCCCGAATCAAGGGCATTGAGCGTCTCTTCGACAGCTTCACGTGCTTCACCAACCGTTTCAGGTGAGATCGAGGTGCGCTCCGTCCAGGCGGACTCGACGGCTCGTTCCAGCCAGGCAAATGACATTGCGATGCTCCTGATTGCGCGAGCGATACTCGCGGTCTGATATGGCCAATTAGGTCGCCATGCAATGCAACATGGCGCGATTTCTCAAGTGGTCATGTACGAGCCGGCACCGAGCTCCGGATCACCGGGCTTCGTGACCGGGGGCAGCGTGCCGTCAAGACCCGCGCGACCAATGGAACCGATACCGACCTGGCGGATCCACCGGTTTCACCGCTCCGAAAACGCCGTTGTGAAGTCATCGACCGATTCCCATCGTTTCGGCAATGTCCGATGGCGTTTCATAATCCGCGTTTCGCGCCGTGACATCGGCGCCTTGCGCCACGAGTCTATCGTATAACTCATCCGAACCCCTTTCCGCCGCGGCGTGGAGCGGAGTGTTGCCATACTTGTTTGTCGCGTCGATGTCGGCCCCCCTGGCGATGAGCCACGCAGCCGCGTCAATTGCATTTCCGCTGGCAGCGTCATGCAACGGTGTATTGCCCTGGATACTCTTCGCATCGATGCTGGCCCCCTTGGCGACGAGCCATTCTAGCGCGTCCACCGCATTCCATTCCGCCGCCCTATGCACCGGTGTGCGGCCAATGTTGTTCGTTGCATGGATGTCGCCCCCCCTGACGACGAGCCACGCAAGGGCATCAGCGGCATTCCCCCATGCAGCGTCATGCAGCGGATTGTTGCCATTGATGTTTGTCACATGGACGGAGGCCCCGTTTGCGGCAAGCCAGTCGAGTGCGTCCATCGCTTTCCCCAGCGCCGCGCAATGCATCGGTGTGCGGCCATAGTTGCTTGTCGCATGAACGGAGCCCCCCTGGGTGCCGAGCCACTCGAGAGCATCTACGGCGTTCCCCAGGGCCGCTCCATGTAATGGTGTCGCGCCGTAGTCATCCGTCCCATTGATTATTGCACCATTGCCAACGAGCCACTCGAGAGCATCTACGGCGTTTCTCCAGGCGGCGAGATGCAAGGGGGTACGCCCGACATCGTTCGTCGCGTGAATGGAAGCCCCCTTGGCGACAAGCCTTTCAAGCGCGTCAACGGCGTTCCCCAAAGCCGCCAGGTGCGATGGTGTGTGTCCTCTCCTCAGGAAGACGCCGGACTCCAGAAATGGCTGGACCTTGGGCATGAGTGCGTCGGTAAGTCGGCGTCCGTCGCTTTTCAGGCGGTGGTCAATGGCCACGCCCGAATCCACGAGCGCTTCGCAAAGCCAGGGCAAGTTCAACAAGGCTGCGTAATGGAGGTCCGTCCAGCCGTTCTCGTCGACGTAGCTGGCAGTTGGCCCGCGGCCGACAACTTCCAGGAAACGCCGATACTCATGTTCGGAAGCCGCCGCCGCGGTATCGTCCCCGCTTTGCCCGTGACGCGAAAGCCAGGAATGCGCCCGAACAGAATGTACACCCCTCGGAAATTCGGAAAGGTACTTCCGATACGCCGCCGGTGTATCGACCATCCGTGCGGCAATCCACGCAAGTTCGTCGCGGGCCGTTCCCAGCTCCATCAACGCATCGGATTGCTCGGATGTCAGGAACCCGGTGGATGGAAGCCCCTTCGCCTGCTGGTAACCCGCAATGCCTTGCCGCGTGCGTGAGCCAAAGGCCCCGTCCACGACGCCGACGTCGTGGCCCAGGATCACGAGGCCATGTTGCACCAGAATGCGCTGATCGAGCGCAAGATCAAGAATGCCCTCCAGCATTTCGGGCATCTCGCCCCCTGGTCGCGCCGCCTCTCCAGGGCCGATGGACACGTCGAGGCCGAAACCTCCGAGGACGCCCAGACAGGCTCGTGCCTCCTCGACAAAGCGGCTCTCGGGGAAATCGAGGATGAACGCCTCCACCTCGGCGATGTCGGTGCAACCGGACACGTCCTGCCATGCGTCCTGTGCCCGGTCCTGCGCGCCGGAACTCCCGGCAAGCGCAATCGCGACGGCGAAAACCAACAATGAGCTAACATCCCTGAAAAGAGACACGTCCCGCCTGACCGTCAGGTCAGCCAGGATGTTCACATGCGGTCCAGCCAGGTCTTGGCACATCGGGTGTCTCCATCGACCAGTAAGCGTGGCATCAGGACAACCTGTGCCAGTCAGACCTTGCAGCCAAAAGAACGACGGCGAAATCGGCCGCCGGGACCAGGATACAACGGGTCGACCGCCAATGCCACGATGGAGGTGAATGCGTCCACACGAAGGAGATCAACCGCGACGGGCCAGATCTGCGCTCCTTTACCGGCACTGTCGCTCGGGGAGTCCCGCAGCATTGGACCCCGTACCATTTTTTCCCGACGGACTCCCCCTCGTGGGAATTCGTGCCGATGCTATCGATCCGGCCGGGATCCGCGTGCTGTCTCGCGGCACTGGGGCGAAGGGTCAGTGGAGGATGCAACTGGTGAACGACCGTTCTCCGTCACGACCAGGTGCCAGGCCAGGACAAGGAATTCGGACGATCATGCCGCCCGATTTCGACCAGGGAACCGCGGCGTGCGTTCCTAGCAACGCCGAAGCTGCACGGGTACACGATTGTTGGTTGCGGGAAATTCGCCCGTGGCGTAATCGACAAGAATCGTTTCGAATTCGGATTCCGGACCATATCTCGGCGCGGCAGGCATTCTGGAGAGGGATGTTTGATCTTCTGCCGGGGTCCCAGTGACGAAGGAGGCGCTGCCTGCAAATGCACTACGTAGCACCAAGAACCATCGGCGAGGCCGTCGAACGCGCCGGAACCGCGTCCGGGATCGTCCGTTTTCTGGCGGGCGGTACGGATGTACTTGTCCAGCTCAGGTCAGGGCTGGTGGAGCCTGACCTTGTGGTGGATATCAAGCGTATCCCCGGCATGCGAGACATCACTGCGGATAACGGCGGCTGGCGAATCGGTGCGGCGGTCTCGGGAGCAGAACTGGAAAGTCACTCCGGCGTTTCGAAAGACTGGCCCGGTGTCGTCGAGGCACTCGAGTTGATCGGGTCGACGCAAATCCAGGGCCGGGCGACACTTGTCGGAAACCTTTGTAACGCGTCGCCGGCTGCCGACAGCGTTCCGGCGATGATTGCCGCTGGCGCGAGCGTATCCATCGCCGGCCCGAATGGCGCCCGGGACGTCCCGGTTGCCGATATTCCGACAGGTCCGGGCCAGACATCTCTCGAAGGCGGAGAGATCATCACGTCCGTCCTTTTGCCTGAGCGCGGATCCGGGGGCGGGGACGCATATCTCCGTTTCATTCCCAGAACCGAAATGGACATCGCCGTTGTCGGTTGCGGGGTCAATGTCAGGGTCGCGGGTGAAAAGGTCGTGGAAGCTCGCGTTGTGCTCGGGGCAGTGGCGCCAACCGCCGTCGTTGTCGAAGACGCGGCTGACGCAATTCTCGGTACGTCACTCGATGACGATGCGCTCGACGGGCTTGCAACGGCATGTTCGGCCGCGTGCAGACCGATCGACGACAAACGGGGCACGATCAAGTTCAGAACACGCGTTGCCGGCGTTCTCGGGAAACGTGCTGCAACCATTGCATTTGACCGGGCGAGGAGGTCTCGATGAACATGATTCACGTCAGGACAACGATCAATGGGGATGCGGAAGAGTTCGTCTGCGATCCTCGCGAGACGATGCTGGACGTATTGCGCGACCGCCTGTCGCTGACCGGTGCCAAGGAAGGATGCGGTACCGGGGATTGCGGAGCATGCTCGATCACGCTGAACGGACAGCTCGTTTGCTCCTGCCTGATGTTGGCGGCCGAGGCTGAAGGCGCAGAGATCGGAACCGTTGAAGGAATCGCCGATGGAGAGCAGCTTCATGTGCTGCAGGAGAAGTTCCTGGAACATGCTGCACTTCAATGCGGGATCTGTACGCCGGGGATCCTTGTTGCGTCCAGGGCATTGCTGGATCACAATCCGGATCCCACGGACACCGAAATCCGGTACTGGCTTGCGGGCAATCTTTGCCGATGCACCGGTTATGACAAGATCGTTCGGGCCGTCTCCGACGCCGCGGCCGAACTCAGGGAGGTATCGTGATGGCACTCGACGAACTATCAGCAAAGGACTTCACGGTAGTCGGAACGCGACCCCTCCGGCCGGATGGCGTGGACAAGGTTACCGGTCGGGCACGATTTGGCGCGGACGCATATGCCCCGGGAATGCTCCATGGCGCCATCTTGCGTTCGCCGCACGCGCACGCCCGGATCGTCAGGATCGATGCTTCCGCCGCGGAATCGTCGCCCGGCGTCAAGGCCGTGATTACCCGGAAGGACTTCTCCAGCGAACTGGAGGGCGACAACTGGGACATCCTGGAAAACGTCATGGCCGGCGAAAAGGTTCTTTACGACGGACACGCGCTCGCGGCAGTTGCCGCGACATCAGTGTTTGCCGCACGTGATGCGCTCAAGTTGATCGAGGTTGAATACGAAATCTTGCCGCACGTCACGGATGTGGACGAGGCAATGAAGGACGGGGCACCCGTGATCCGCGACGGTGCGGCCGACGCTAGCGTTCCGCCCGGCATGCACCCGAACGTCGTGCGGTATCACGAAAACGGTCATGGAGACGTGGACACCGGGTTTGCCGAAGCGGACCTGGTCATCGGGAACAGCTTCCGGACGGAGGCGACCCACCAGGGCTATATTGAACCCCACGCCTGCCTGGCCCAGCTTGGTCCGGATGGAAAAGGCGAATTGTGGTGCTGTACCCAGGGTCACTTCGTCGCCGGCAAGATTTGCGCGAGCCTGCTCGGGATTGACGCGAGCCAGCTTCGGGTGACGGCCTCCGAAATCGGAGGTGGATTTGGCGGCAAGACAACCGTGTTCATCGAACCGGTTGCGCTTGCGCTTTCGCGGAAGACAAACCGGCCGGTCAAGGTCGTCATGGATCGCAGCGAAGTGTTCCGGGCGACCGGACCCACCTCATCTGCATCAATGGATGTGAAAATCGGCATGAGGAAGGACGGGACGATAACCGCTGCTGAAGGAGTATTCCGGCTCCAGGGTGGCGCGTTTCCCGGGGCACCGATGGAGTTCTCGGCAATGTGCGGCTTTGCTCCGTACAATCTGAAGCATGTCCGTTGCGAAGGCTGGGACGTCATCTGCAACAGGCCCAAGCAGGCTGCCTACCGCGCGCCAGGCTCGCCGATGGGTGCATTTGCGGTTGAAAGTGTCATTGACGAGCTCTGCAACAGGCTTGGTCTCGACCCGATTGACGTCCGTCTGAAGAACGCGTCGAAGGAAGGCACGAAGGCGGCCTTCGGCCCGAGGTTTCAGCGCATTGGTCTTGTCGAGACCCTGGAAGCGGCCAGGGACCACCCCCATTACAGCGCGCCGCTGCTGGAGGGACAGGGGCGGGGCGTTTCCTGCGGCTTCTGGTTCAACCATGCGGGTGAGACTGCCGTCTCGCTCGCGCTGGCGGAAGACGGAACCGTTTCACTTTCAGTCGGGACGCCCGATATCGGTGGATCCCGGGCTTCGATGTGCCAGATGGCGGCCGAGGCCCTGGGGATTCCGTACGACAAGGTCCGGACAACCGTCGCCGATACGGCGACGCTCGGGTACAACGACGTTAGCCATGGAAGCCGCGTTACCTATGCCTCCGGCCTCGCGACGATCAAGGCAGCGGAGGACACAATTGACAAGTTGTGCACCCGGGCGGCCAGGGAATGGGGAATCGATCGGGAAGCCGTGATCTGGGAGGATGGTTGCGCACGTCCGGCGGGTCCGAACGCGGGCGATTTCGAGCCCATGAGCCTTGCAAAGATCGCTTCGCGGATGGGACGGACCGGCGGCCCGATCGTCGGTCACTACGAAGCGACTCCCGAAGGCGCCGGCGTCAGTTTCGCGACGCATCTTGTCGACGCCGAAGTCGACAAGGAAACCGGCGCCACGAAGGTTGTCCGGTATACGGTCGCCCAGGATGCGGGCAAGGCGATTCATCCGTCCTACGTCGAAGGCCAGTTTCAGGGTGGAGCGGCACAGGGCATTGGATGGGCCTTGAACGAAGAGTATGTCTACGGGGAGGACGGGCGGCTCCAGAACCCCGGATTCCTGGACTATCGCATTCCGGTCGCATCGGATTTGCCGATGATCGACACCGTCATTGTCGAGGTTCCGAATCCCGGACACCCGTACGGCGTTCGCGGGGTTGGCGAAACGTCAATCTGTCCGCCGCTGGCCGCAATCGCCAATGCGGTTTCAAATGCTGCAGGAGTTCGACTTCGTGAACTCCCGATGTCGCCTCCGCGCATTCTGGAGGCCCTGGAAATGGCGCGGGAAGACAGTGGTTGATGTCGTACTTTGGGGGAGCCTGAAGCCGTTCGCTGACGGCAACGACACCGTTTCGGTTGAGGCGACCACGGTTGGCGGGGTCCTTGAAGGCCTCGAAGTCGCCTATCCGGCCCTCAAGCCCCACCTGGATGCCGGGGTGTCGGTAGCGGTGGACGGACGAATCATCGCGAACGCGCTTTGGGAGCCGGTCCGGGCGGACAGCGAGGTTGTTCTCCTGCAACGGATCAAGGGCGGTTGAACCAGGACCGTAACGGGCAAGACAGGGACCAGGCACGCCGCTGCTGCCGTTGCCGACCCCTGGTGGATGTCTGAACGTGAACAGGGAAGGATCTTCGGCCGCGCGCCAACCGGTCGCAGGGAACAGTCCGCCGTTACCCCTGACCCGGAATTCTCGATTGTATCGGATAGCCGTTCCTGAATTTCCAAATGGTACGTCATTCCGAGTCGCGAATCGGGCGTGGTACGCAGCTTCGAGGAAAGCGGAAAGCAAGGTTGTTGAACATGTCTCGACCGGGCGCGGGCACTAACGGCCGAACCGGCCGCGGTCTTTCAATTCCGGCTGAATTCCCGTCTCCGGCACGAGCGGGGGTAGGGGAATTCGGCGCGGAGTCCGGTGGAACACCACGAGGAAAAAGCTTGCGGGCAGGCGCACCGGGCGAATCGTCTTTCTGGATGGAATTCCGGGTCTCGAGTTACCGAGTGCGCTTCGGAACAGGAAGAGTCGGAAAGAAACCGTGGGAGTGTGATTCGGCTGTCGAACACCATGCCCGCGCCCGCGACAAGGACGCGCGGGAGATTGCAGGGACGCCGGGGTCTATGTCTCGATGAGTGTTTTCGAGGCCCTTTCGGCAGGTGAAGAAAGACTGATCGATTCCTCCGGGATGCAGTTCGATCTCACAAACCGGACTCGTAAAAAGCAGTATGCTCAACTGAACGCCTCAACCAGGGACGCGGCGGGGGGCGCCTGGCATCATGCGATTCAACTTCGCCAGGACCGACCCCTGGAGCGTCGAGCACGGCCTGGCAGGAAGCCGGCAACTCAGCCATCACGTAATCCCTGGGCCCACGCACCTTTGGGGGTTCGGGCGCATCCGGGTCAGGTGGCTTCAGTGCGTCCGTTACCCACCAGTCGAGGGTTTCATCGCATCCGTCGCCACCATTGGACAACCATGCCACGCTTGGCTTCTGCGTAACGCAATCCGGTGCGTCAGCCGGGCATTTCAGGCGTACATGGAAATGGTAGTGGTGACCCCAGTAAGGGCGGATCTTCTGCAACCAGTCCCGGTCATCGCCGGCGCGCGCGCACATCCAGATCTTTGCGGGCGCGGTGATGAAAATCCTGTCGACCCTCGGGTCCTTGGCAGCGGTTCTCAGGAGGTCCATGTGCGTAGGCCGCCAGAAGTCGTTGACACTTCGCAGGTCCTGCGAGCGGACGGAGATTGCGGACAGGGTTTCGCGTTCCTGAACTGTCAGGTCCAGCCTGTCAGGGGGCAACAGCCAGATGTCGACATCGAGTCCGACCTGGTGCGAGCGATGGTCGGACATCATGGGCCCTCCGCGTGGATTCCCGATGTCTCCGACATAAAGGCCCTTCCAACCATCGAAAGTCGCGACCTTCTCGCTGAGTTCCTTGACGAACGCGACGGTCGAGTGATGGCCCCAGTTGCGATTTCTCGACAACCTCATGGCTTGCCACGTCGGTCCGGATTCAGCGAGTTCGCCGCCACCCGCGAGGCAACCGAGACTGTATGAGCCGATGGGAGACGGAACCTGTCGGGATGCCCACCACTTGGATCCGAAAAGCGCGGCGGCCTTGGGTCCGGGTAGGTCCTGGGCGGCGATTTCGTCCCCCGATGTCTGAGCCAGGCAATCGGACTGCAGCGAGACTGCCGAAATCAGGATGGCTGCCGCGGCGATCCTTGTGCCAGTCTTCAGTTCAAGCATGCGCGTCTCCGGGTTTGACCCTGACGAGCAGGGCCAGGCCAATCAGGAACAGGACTATGATCGGGATCACACCGAGTCTCTGGCTGCCGGTGAAGTCGGTAAATGCAGCGACCGAGAACGGAGCAATGAACGCGGTTGCCTTTCCCGCCAGGGCATAAAGGCCAAAGGACTCCGTGACTTTCCCCGGTTCGGTCTGGTGAACAAGCAATGTGCGTGAAGCGGCTTGGAGGATGCCGCCGGCTGCCCCCAGGATTCCACCGCAAATCATGAAGGCTATATCGGGCGCGCTGGACCCGGGAGAAACCGCAACCCCGAACACATGTGTGCGTGACGTTCCGACTATGATCGAGCAGACGACTATGAGCACGAGGACGCAGGCGGCAATGACCGGTTTGGGTCCGAACTTCCTGTCGGCAAATCCACCGAGAAAACAGAAGGCGAACCCGGCAAGCGTTCCGAGAATGCCGAAGGTTCCGATCTGAATGATCGACCAGCCCAGGACCCCGGCCGCGTAGATTCCGCCGAAACTGTAGATGCCGACAAGGGCGTCCCGGTAGAACATGGATGCGCCCAGGAAACAGGTGTAGCTCACGCGTTCGGGCAGCCTGCGGATTGTCGTAACCAGGCTGTCGAGGCCATCGCGCAGGGCATTGCCGACCTCCATTCGGCGTCCAGTGTCAGGCACGAAGAAAAAAAACGGAATCATGAACAGGACGTACCAAAACGCGGTCAACGGGCCGACCGATCGCGTACCCTCCCGCACGAGGGGATCGAGTCCGAGGATTGGTGGAATGCCGAGAAGCGTTACGCCATCGGTGTTTTCAGCCAGGAACAGCAGGGTCAGCACGAGCGAAAGCAGTCCGCCGCCATAACCGATCGCCCATCCCCATCCGGAAATCAGGCCAATTTGCCGGCGGGGCACGATTTCGGGGAGCATCGAATTTGTGTAGATCTGGGTAAACTCGGCACCAACCAGTCCGATGGCAAAGGCCGCGAGAATGAGAAGGACCTCGTCCATCCCCGGGGTGGCCCACCAGAGCGCAAACGCGCCGAGCACGTGGAATAGTGAAAACAGCGCGACCCAGGGTTTGCGGGGGCCGACGGCATCCACAATGGAACCGAGGATCGGCGCGGAAACCGCCACCAGGAATCCGGCGATGGCGACGGTATATCCCCAGATGACCTGCCCCTGTACCGGGTCGCCAACGACTGCCGAGGTCAGGTATGGTGCAAAGATGAAAGTGACGAGCAAGGTATGGTACGGCTGGGCGGCCCAGTCGTAGAACATCCAGCTCCAGGCGGATTTCCAGTTCATGGTCTCGGGCACGATCGCATTCTCCTTGCCACCGCCCTGTCACGGTCAATTCGCAGAACAATGCCGATGCGGTGTCGACACCGAATCCAGCTTGCCGAAATGAACTTGCTGGAGGCATGCCGTCCTTGTCGAACGAAGACACCTTGATAATGCCCGCCGCAATAGCGGGATGCAAGACGCGATGGGAACCGGGCGAGACACGCTCCCGAGTCGGATCCAGCCTTCAGGGGAGGGGGATCAGGGGCTCGGAACAGCCAGAAAAATGGAAAAACCGGTTCGGATCATTGGCGAACGGTCGGGCAATCCCTGAACGGGATGCCTTGAGTTCGGCGCCGTCAATGCTATATCTCGCTCGGACGCAGACGCAAAATGCGCCCCCAAACGTGCAACATGACGGGATTCGCTGAGATCACATGGGTTCCCTGGCTCAAATCTTGCTGTTCGTTCTTGATGTCGCCTGGTTCGTCCTGATCGTTCACATCATCATGAGCTGGCTGATCGGCTTTCAAGTCCTCAACCTGCGCCAGCCATTGGTCGCACAGATCTGGTACGGCCTGAACGGACTATTGGAGCCGATCTTCAGGCCTATTCGACAATACATGCCGAGAACCGGAACAATCGATTTTACGCCGCTGGTGGTTTTTGTCGGAATTTACGCGTTGCGCGTGATCGTTGTGAACAACCTCGTGTAGATCTGCCAAGGTCCATTTGCTGCCGGGCTGCGTGCCGGGCCAGGCCCATGCTCCGACAACGCGCCGCCTTCAATGAGCGATTCACTTACACGCCTGCATCGATGAATGCGTCGCTTCCCCACAATTCGCGAACCCGGGCGTCCCGTCCGCATGCCTTCCGGTAACGCTTGTAGGCATTCGCCTTCGAGACAATGCCGAATCTCGTGATCACCTTTGCCGGACTCTTGTAATAGTCCTGGTGATAGTCCTCGGCAGGATAAAACTCGGCCGCGGCAAGAATAGGTGTGACGACGGGTGCGGGCAGTCGGCCGCTCTCTTCCACGGATTGTTTTGATGCTTCGGCAATGTTCCTCTGTTCATCGGTCAACGCGAAGACCGCGGTCCGGTAACTGTCCCCACGATCGCAAAACTGTCCGCCCGCGTCAGTGGGATCGACGCTGCGCCAGAAAATGTCGAGGATGGTATCATACGAAATCCTGTCCGCATCATAGGTGATTTCGACGACTTCGTAGTGGCCGGTTCCACCCTTCACGACCTGCTTGTATGTCGGGTTCTCGACCTGTCCGCCGGCGAATCCGGACACTGCCGACACGACACCGGGAACCGATTCGTAATCCGATTCGACGCACCAGAAGCACCCGCCGGCAACGAGAGCGGTCTCGAGCCGTTCCGCGAAGGAAACGACGGGGGACGAAACAGCGACGGCGGCCATTCCAAAACCGAGGCAAAGTGCGCGCAGTCGAGCAGGTTGAACGATGTACATGGTGTCGTCTCCCAAAAATATGCCCATGGTTGATCGGCCTATGCCGTCTTCGAGATGGAAAAACAATTGCCCGTCGGCACGCAGGCCGTCACGAGTGCGTGACGTCAGCTCGATCTGCAAAACGCCTGGACCGGGCCCCATGGGCTTGCCGGTTCTGAACCGGCCGCGCGCCGGCATGTCCTCGCTTGAAACCAGGTCTTGTTTTGGTCCACAGGATGGACAGGCGAGGTGTTTTGCCGTCGTTGAAAACTGCCGCGTGACGTGCGGCCGACCGTGAGTCGGCACACGGAACGGATTCTCCCCTTTCGGATTTCTGGGCGAAGGCACGGGAAAAACTCTCGAGCTTCTGCATCTCGGTCATGCGCGACCGGATTCGGCGCGGAGCCTGCGCCTTGATGGTGAACGGCGAGGGCGGGGATTCCGAGCGGACAAATCTGCTCGGTCGAAGGCCAAGGCGACAGTGCGGTTCTGGACGCGGATGAAGGATTCGCCGATTCAGGATTGTGTGTATTTTGGCAGGAGTTCGTGGGGCTCCGCTCGGTTACTTCTGTCGCGTCACGCCCGACAAGTGCAATCTCAGCGCAAATCTGACGACCATCGGAATCTTGGCCTATCGGCCAATCCCGAAGTCATCCCGAAAGCGGTCGATCTGATGCATACGCTCGTGCAGGATTGTCACGATCCCGATATCGCCACTCGAGAGATGGCACCAATAGACGCAATGGTGCTCATAACGAAAGAAGATGCTCTCGATGCCGAATTCGGCCGGAATGGGTCTTGATGCGACGCCGTGGTCGCAATCTTGTCGAAGGCGGCCAACAGGCCGGTAATGTTTTTCTCGGCCTGGTCGTCGCCCCACCTGTCGCGTGAATAGCGATAAATTTCATCGAGGCGATGGGCCGCCCGTTGCTGGATACGAACGGTTGTCACGAGATCAGATTCGGTTCCGTGCAATGACCTCGGTCGCGGCGAGCGGTCGATACGACACTTCCGGCGCCGCGAAAGCATGGGTCAGTTCGGCCTTCAACCGTTCGAAGGCCGCCGCTTCAGCCCGTTCCTTGTCACGCCGGATCAAGTCACGGATTTATTCACTGACGTTCTCGTATGAGCCGTCATTGCCTACGTTGGCCGCTACAAACTCACTCAAAGTGCCTCCAAGGCGAACAGTCATCGTTGTCTTCCGAGGCACGACGCAACTCCTCTCGTCAAAATCGTATTCAATTTAAGCAAAGTTGCGTACAAAAAAAGATCGATTTATCGCCCATTGGCAGATGACGGCCGTTGTATCCGGTCTTGGAAATCGGTGTTGCCACCATGTACATGCACGGCGTCCAGCAGGTTCTCAATCGCGGCCTCGGCATGCACGTGCGTGATGGCCACCGCACGATCCTCGTGCTCCGCCATGGCCAGCGATGCCCTCGGCACTTTGTCGGAATGCAGTGCCACCGCGATGGCTTGCGATCCGATCGGATCGTACGCGCCCGAGAACCGGTCCTTAACCGTCGTTTGCTGGTGTCCGTCCAGCCCGCCCCGCTCGTTACACGGGCCCGGTTGCCGCAGGGCCGTTGCTGCAACGTCCATGCGATTTTTTCGACAAGACAACCGACGGCCCGATTTCCGCCATTTTCTATTCGACCAGTTTCGGAAAAGACATTCCAGCCCACGGCTCAGCAAGGTTCTACCTGGCTGACTTTCAGATGTGATGCGCGATTTTTCTCTGGCATCGCAGGAGAATTACCCCTGTGGCGGCAGCCATTGTCTGGATCGGGTAGACATGAGGACACTTTTCAATGGTGTGATCCGTGTATGATCCGTGTATCGCCCAAGGAACGACGTTCCTGCTGCGCATGCCTGGCAGTCCTATCCGCTGAAATGCGCAAGGCGAGATCTCCTCGTGTCTAGCTCGGCATCATCAGGGTCCCAGGTCGGGTACCCCTCGTAGATTTCGGGATAGTTTTCCCGATACGCCGAATTCGGGTCTTCGAACCCTTGCAGGAACTCCGCGTAACCCCACACGCCGCCGATGTCCTCGAGCGGACAACGTCCCGTGCCGGAGACGAGATACGGGTAGCGCCTGTCACCGCGCGCCGGCTGGATCTTTCCAAACCGAATTTTGTGTTCCCAGTAGTCCCCGTAATCGTATATGTAGGCGAATTCCCGTTTGCCTTTGTCGTCGATTGACGAATGCAAAAGCCGACGTTCTGTCGTTACATCCGCATGATCATGTGGAGGTGACGCACCCGTTCCACCCGTGGCTGGGCCGGGTCTTCCGGGTTCACTCCGACTTGAGCGTAGGCCGGGTCCCCCTGGTTCGCTGCGTGGTTGATTCCGAGACATTGCGCTGCCTGCCGCGGGCGTGGACGGACCGGCGCCTTGTGGACGATTTCGAACGGGTGTCCGCGGGCCGGTCGCTGTTCCGCGCGGATGACCTTTCGGCGCTGCGTGCCCTGGTTGACGCGCTGGACGGTGATCACAAATGAGGGCGCACAATGATCAAGTATTTTTACGCAGTTTGCCAACATATGTCCGTGCGAATGGCCAAATGGTTGGATGTTTCAGGGATCTATCACGCTTCCGCTGTGCAAGGCACTTGACAGATGCGTACTAATGAGAGTAATATTAGATGATCATAACGGGAGCACACACATGACCGACAGCAAGACACGGCGGCTCAGGCAGACGGGAACCCTCAACCCCAACCCGGAAAGGGTCTCGGACCCCCTGTTCGCCGACAGCGACTTCTTCGACCCGCGCGATATCCTCCAGGTCCGCTACGAGATGGTGCGCCGGGCCGGGAAGTCGGCGCTGCGGGAGACCGCCGAACGCTTCGGCACCTCCGTGCCGACCTGCGTGCGCGCCAACAGGGCATTCCGCGAGGGCGGGCTGCAGGCGCTGATCCCCCAACGCCGGGGACCGCGCGGCGCGCACAAGATCACCACCGAGATCCTCGCCTTCGTCGAGGATTACAGGATCCGCCACGGCCCGATCGGCAGTCGCAGGCTGGTTCCGCTCATCGCCGACCGCTTCGGCGTCACCCTGCATCCGCGCGGGCTCGACAAGGCCCTCGCGCGGGCTAAAAAAAACCCTGCGCGCCGGTCATGACGCCGCGGGTCAATGCAG
This sequence comes from Paracoccaceae bacterium, assembly GCA_026707935.1. Classification (GTDB taxonomy): domain Bacteria; phylum Pseudomonadota; class Alphaproteobacteria; order Rhodobacterales; family Rhodobacteraceae; genus JAPPHA01. Next base: position 2,310 of record JAPOVX010000009.1, on the reverse strand, counting down.
ACGGGCTCGAACGCTACTGCCGCTGGCGCCGGCAGTGGAGAGCAAACGTCGACAGCCAGGCGATCGCCATACTCCGTCATCACGGCATGGCGCGCGCCCTGGAACTCACCGCCGGCTTGCCGCCGCCACCCGCGCCGCCGTCCGTCTCGCCGCCAACGCTCGATCTCATGCCGGTCATGGCCGAGGCCGCCGGCATGCTGCGCGACCTTCTCGCTCATGAAACCGACACCGAGGAACCCTGTCATGTCTGACCTCCCGACTTCGTTCAAGGTCGCCGACCATCACCGCCGCCGCGAGGCCTGCCTGTATGTCCGCCAGTCCTCACCCCAGCAAGTGGTCAACCACACCGAGAGTACGCGCCGTCAGTACGGATTGCGCCGGCGCGCGATCGCGCTCGGCTGGCCCGACGAGCGCATCCGCACCATCGACGACGACCAGGGGCTGTCCGGCGAATACAGCGGCAACCGGAGCGGCTTCCGCGCGCTCATGGACAGTGTTGCCGCCGGCGAGGTGGGTATCGTCCTCAGCCTCGAGGTGTCCCGCTTGTGCCGGAACACGGCGGACTGGCAGGGACTGCTCCAGATCGCCGCCTTCAGCGACACGCTGATCCTCGACGAGGACGGCCTCTACGATCCCAACGACAGCAATGACAGGCTCCTGATGGGGATGAAGGGGGCAATTTCGGAATACGAGATGCAGAGCATCCGCGCGCGCCTGCTCGGCGGCCAGCGCAGCAAGGCGCGACGCGGCGAACTCAAGCTGCGCCTTCCACTCGGCCTGGCCTACAACGACCGCGACGAGGTCGTCCTCGACCCCGACCGCACCGTCGTCGAGGCCATCTCCCTGGTGTTCGCCACCTTCCGCCGCACGGGATCGGCGATGCAGACCCTGAAGTGGTTCCGCAGGAATGCCGTGAGCCTGCCGTCGCGGCCGTACAGGATGCAGGGCGAGGTGATGTGGTCGTTGCCCAACCACAGCCAGATCCTGTTCATCCTCCACAATCCCCGCTACGCAGGTTGCTTCGCCTACGGACGCTCGCGAACCCGGAAACGGCCCGACGGCAAGACGCAGTTCACCAAACTCCCGATGGCGGACTGGCAGGTCTGCATTCCCGGGGCCCACGCCGGGTACATCGACTGGGACGAGTTCTGCCGCAACCAGGAGACGCTGGAGACGAACCGTGCCGGCTTCCTGCCCGGCGCAGGGCGCCAGCCGCCGCCACGCGACGGCCTCGCCCTGCTCCAGTCGCGGGTCATTTGCGGCCATTGCGGCCATCGGATGGCTGTCCATTACTGCGCGGCGCGGCCGGATCAAAACGACCCGGAACGGTGGTACTACCGTTGCAGGCACAACGTTGTCCGGCACGGAGCCCGCACCTGCCAGAGCCTGCGCGGACCGGAGGTCGATGCCGCCGTGTCCAACTTCATCGTGGAAGCGGTGAACCGGAACAACATCGCCCTCGCCCTCGCCGTGCGCGAACAGGTGCGTGCCGACCATGCCGCCGCCGACCGGCAGCACGCCAACCGGATCGAAGCGCTGCGCACGGACGCCGACAGCGCACGCCGCCGCTATCTGGCGGTCGATCCGGCGAACCGCCTCGTCGCCGCCTCCCTCGAGGCCGAGTGGAACATGCGCCTCGAGGCGCTGACGCGCGCCATCGCCGCGCGCGAGCAATTCGCCAAGGCCCATGAGAGAGTGATATCCGCCGAGCAGGACGGGCGGATCATGGAACTGGCGCACGACTTCGGAAGGGTCTGGGACGCACCCGCGACAGGCAACGTCGACCGCAAGCGCCTTCTCGCCCTGCTCGTCGAGGACGCGACCCTGACCCGTGAGGGCTACCTGGCGACCATCGGCCTGCGCCTGCGTGGCGGCGGGACCCACACGCTCCAGACCAGCCTGCCGCGGCCACATTACATGGCGACGCAGCGCATGCCCGGCGACGACGTGATGCGCGAGCTCGAGGCCCTGGTGAACGCAGGCCATCACAACAAGGGGGCGGCCGAAGAACTGAACCGGCGCGGACACAGGGATGCACAGGGCGATCTCTTCACGCCGTGCCGTATTGCGTACTTCCGGCAGAGAAAAGGCTGGCCCAGTTGCACCGAGCTGCATCGCGCCAGGCTCCGCGAACAAGGCTACTCGAGCGAACACGAACTCGCCGCATCGATGGGCATCCACCCGGACACGGTGCGCCAACGGGCGCACCGCAAGCGAGGAATCGAGGCCTGCCGCTTCGACACGGGCGGAAGAACCTTCACCATGTACAGGGAAATGTCCGACAGTCCCGCCGACAACGACGATACCGGC